>JAAYAZ010000041.1 GCA_012719115.1 Dehalococcoidales bacterium | reverse complement strand
TGATATCGCTTATCAGGTTGCCGAAATTATCTATATGAATGATGTGCCCGGTCAGCGAACCGTCGGCGTTTTTTTGAGGGGAAGACAATGGTAACATTTCGATAGTCTCCGCCTCGTCTCCGAACTCCGCGGGCTTTCTACCCAGTGACAGGTAAGCTGCCAGCGGAGCAAAGATATCACGTCCGTGAAAGGTGTTGCTGATATCCGATTGCAGAAAACCGCTTTTGGTAACCTTGATAACTTCTAAAGCAATCTCATCTTTGAATCCTGTTCTGACGGAAACGCTGCTTTTAACAGGCAGCGGACTGACAAGATAAGGCTTTAATACGTAGCTTAACGAGCCGTTATCGGGAGTAATAAAACACCCGAGAGTGGTTTTAACGATAAGGGCGGGACGTTCGGTGCCTACGCCGGGGTCAACCACAACCAGATGAACCGTTTCGGGCGGGAAATAGCGTACCGTTGTACCCAGCACAAAAGCCGCCTGATAAATATCCTGCGGCTTTATTAAATGGCTGATATCGACTATAGTTGCCTGCGGACTTACTCCCAGTATCACCCCTTTCATAGAGGCGACATAACCATCACACAAGCCGAAATCACTGGTAAGTGTTATTACGGAAGGCATACCATCAACACCCGGCTTAAGTAAGCTTGAGAATCAGAAGCGCGACAGCTATAAACAGTATTACAATTACGACGGTCAACTGGAAAACGGTTTTTTCCAGCCCGCGCCTGGTACGGTAAACCGAATCGGCCTGCCCGAAGATTCCTCCAAGACCGCCGCTGCCCTTTGATTGCACCATTATCAGAGCCACCAGCGCTACCGAAAGCACCATTTGAGCTATAATTAAATAGGTTTCCATATTATCCTTCCTCTAGTTTCTTTTTAATCAGTTCAGCCGCCATATTGGGATTGGTCCTGCCGCGGGTTGCGCGCATCATCTGCCCGACCAGGAATTTTAAAGATTGTTCTTTCCCTGCGCGATAGTCCGCTACCGCCTGAGGGTTGGCGGCTATAATTTCCACAGCGCATTTTTCTATTTCCGAGCTGTCGCTGATTTGCCCCAATCCCTGCTCGCTTATTATTGTATCGGCATCACTGCCGCTTTTATACATTTCTTCCAGCACCGTTTTTGCGCTGGCTGTGCTGACGGTACCGGCGGCGTTTACTTCCAGCAAACGCACCAGTCTCTCACAGGTTACCTTTTGACCGAATTTCTCGATATCAGCAGAGTCGGCATTAATTATGCCGCTTACCGGGCCTAAAAGCCAGTTGGAGATTTCCTTGGGAGAAACACTCTTGCTTGCTTTAACCGCCTGCTCGAAGTATTCCGCCATCGCCTTGGAGACAGTTAAAAGATTGGCATCGTAAAGGGGTAACCCGTACTGCGACATAAAGCGGTCGCGGCGCGCTTCCGGCAATTCCGGCAGCTTCGCTCTGACTGCTTCCACCCACTGGCGGGATATATTTAAAGGAGGCAGGTCGGGCTCCGGGAAATAACGGTAATCGTGCGCATACTCTTTGCTGCGCTGTGAAACCGTCTTGCCGGATTCCTCCACCCAGCCCCGTGTTTCCTGCGGTATCTTTTCACCCTTTTCAAAAGCCTTGCGCTGCCTTACGGCTTCATATTCGAGAGCTTTATAAACAGCCTTAAAGCTGTTCATATTCTTAACTTCTACCTTGGATAGGTATTCCGTAGTGCCGACCGGACGGATGCTGATATTGGCATCGCAGCGGAAACTGCCCTCTTCCATATTGGCGGTTGAAACACCCAAATACTGTAATATGCTGCGCAGTTTAACCAGATATTCACGGGCTTCATCGGGTGAACGTAAATCCGGTTCGCCGACAATTTCCATAAGCGGCATACCGGCGCGATTTACATCGACATGTGTATAGGATTCCCCGTTATCGGAGGGATGATGAGCCAACTTGGCGACATCCTCTTCAAGATGAACCCGCGTTACCCCGACCTTTCTTTTCTGTCCGCCGGCTTCGATTTCCATCCAGCCTTTTATTCCCACCGGATAGTCGAACTGGGATATCTGATAGCCTTTCATCAAATCAGGGTAGGGATAATTCTTGCGGTCGAACTTGCTGTATTCGGATATCTCGCAGTTGAGAGCCAGCGCCGTCATCATACCGAATTCTACCGCCTGTTTATTTATGGTCGGCAAAGTGCCCGGCATTCCCATACAAACAGGGCAGACATGGGTATTGGGGGTATCGCTGGAATAATCCGCGCTGCAACGGCAGTACATCTTGCTCTTGGTCATCAGCTGGGCATGCACTTCCAGCCCGATTATCGTTTCGAATTCCATTTTTCTCTTAACATCCCTGAATATAAATAACCCATTCAGTATAACAACATTGCTATTAACTGACAAGCAATACAAATCATATTCTATCGACAGATTATTGAAAACCTCTCACGGCTTCGCCCTGATATGCCTCCAGAGCAAACAGAACGCTAAATAAAACCCGCCGATGGCTGGAATAGTACATTTAATTGTTGACGTACTGAAATTGCGTTAAATTCCTCTGATGGATACTAATTTTATGAAATATGCTATAATTTTCTCTATTGGGGCTGTAGCTCAGCTGGGAGAGCATTGCGTTCGCATCGCAGGGGTCAGGGGTTCGAATCCCCTCAGCTCCACCAATATTATCAAACGCAACTCTTCGTTATATTGCATATCCTCTTTTTGGCATACCAATACCTTAAAATATATTTGAACAGTACACGCCAGTAATACTTAAGTCCAACCGCTTGATTGAAGATAAAGCTCAGATTATGCTCCTATCAGCAGCCTGTGTTTTTATGACAAAAGGGTAGTTATAGACTAAACTGTTAAAATATCGGTTTACGATTTGAAATCTTTCCGCGACAGTATAATCATAATAAGCGCCGCTATACCCAAAATGGAAAACGGTGTAGCAACTATGGAGCCCGCCAGGGCAACCCCCCATTTTTCTCTTTTCACAGAATATATGCCGGCTATAACCGAAAATGTGCCGACGATGAGCAAGACAATAGCCCCTACCACCAGAAGTGCCGATATATTAGCGTGCGGCATGCCATATCCCCATGGCGAAAGGTAGGCAAATAATCCGGTAATGATTGCTCCCAAGAAAGAAAGTATTTTAAATGCTCCCTCCACAATTAAAAGAATGCCCGATACGAGCGGCAGCGTAGCTGTCTGTGAATCTTTGCTTTCAATATCATTCATTGCAAATTCATGTCCTTTCCGAATCTTATCAGTATATACCGTATTTTTATTGCATTACAAACGTGGTGGTATAATCATTCACGTTTATAGTATAGGTAACGCCCGATTCGAAATCGCTGCCAATGTTTAAGTATTCCTCGAAGAAAGTATATACTTGATTACACATCGCATCCCTCGGCCTCTGGATGGTAACCTCGATATTGACATTATTGCCGTCCCTTGTCACTGTGGCATTATGGAATGTGGTACATCCATCTCTTAACCCACCCTTAATCTGAACACCGACCTGAACGGGGTCCGATTCCATAAATTGCACATCAACTTCATGTATCGGCGCTAAGCTTATTTCTATTCCATCTAGCATACACTGATTAACCATATCCCATTCCCCATCCATAATAGCATTTTTAACTACACCTTTCTCAACGGTAACAATCACCTCATGCGGTGTTATTACCTGAGCAAGCATCTGCCCGTCTCTATCACCATAGCCGGCATGAGCGCTTTCAAAACGGAAGCAAAACTGCCAGGCGTTTTCAATATCGGGATAAAGTGTTTCTACCAACTCTAAACTGGCCATATCACCATCATACTTGAAAGTAGGACTATTTCGAACAAATGTCTCCGCAAGCTGCCTGCTGACTTCCTCGGTCAGACAGCAGGGACAAGTTTCTATATTGGGCCAGGGGCCGGCACCTTCACTGCGGTTCGAACCCACCCATAATGTGGTAGCCATTGAAGAATGCTGCGGTAGAACAATACACAACCCGAGTGGTCCCTCTAAATCTTCAGGGAACTCCACCGTAACTGTTTTTTGCGTTTTAAGGCCTACCGGCACACTGTACTGTTCATGAGCTACTTCTTTTATTACACCTTCTTCATCGATTAAAAGAATACAATACACTCCGTGCCATAGTGCATTGCCGGACGTATTATCCATTGATAGCTGGAAATCTGAGTTTCCGCCGGCAGTATGACCGCCGCTGTTACCGCTGATACTGATTATCCTTCCCTCTTCATCAAAAGACCAGGGAAGTGTAAAAGGGTCGGCAGATAAATCCTGATTCGATAACGGTTGTTGGCAGCCGCTGATGAGTAGGATTGTTACTGCCAGTAACGAAAGCAGCCCTGTCCATTTAATTCTTTTTGTCATCATAAACTCCCCTTGTTTATACTGTTCTATATGATATAACGTCATTTTTTTTAATTGGTTAGCCTATTATCGCCAATTTTTCCGCTATGGAAGAAAAACAAACAGACCAAGACAGGGATATTTCAAATTCAAAATGGGGTAGATGCACGATTAAATCACTTGGCGGGGGGGATAACGGGGACCTTAATAGGTCGATGTTTTTCTGACTGTGGCTCGCTTTATATTATTATGGCAACGTAAAGACTGCGTTATCAGCTTTCATTTAACGGTTCTTTATTCTCTTCTTTCGCTGCCTCATCGACTTCAACTTTCTCATCCGGGAAGGGAACAATCACCGGTACTCCCATACATTCGATAATATGGACGTGTATGCGATAGACCGCTTCGATATTTTCAGGTGTCATTGTTTCCAGCCCGCCGTAGGAATAAATCTGCGAATCTTTCAAAAAGATGAAGCGGTCGCAGTAGCGGATTGCCAGATTGAGGTCGTGTATAACAATAGCTACACATGTGTTGTGTTCCAATGCAATATTTTTTACGATTTGAAGCACTTCGTGCTGGTTGTGA
>JAAYAZ010000002.1 GCA_012719115.1 Dehalococcoidales bacterium | reverse complement strand
TCGTACTTGGTGATGAGAGCAAGAGGCAGCAGTACGATATGGCAAAAAAAGGAGCGTTTGCCGGTACGGGGCATCAGGGTTTTAATTTCTCCCAGCAGGATATTTTTAATGGAATGTTTACCAATCAGGCTTTTTATGAGGAATTAAATCGTATGTTCAGTCAAGCCGGATTAAGATTTGACAGGGATTTTTTCGGACAATCTTTTGCTAACGGGAATACCGTATTCAGATTCTATACCAATATGGGTAATACCAATACTGATTATAGCCGGGCTTCCTCTCAAACCAATGCTTATAAGCCGGGTTTAATGGAACGTGTGGCAACAAATTTAATTAACCGTATAACTCGGTTTATACTAAAAAAATTGTTCGGAATTGAATATAAACCGGATCTGAATATTCAAACAGAGCTTGATATACTTTCACAGGAAGCTTTGTCCGGTGTTGAAAAGGAAATCATTTATCAAAGAGGAAAGAGGGAAAAGAAGCTTCTCCTTAAAATACCATCCGGGATTAAGTCAGGGACTAAAATCAGACTGACAGGGATGGGTTTGACTAAAAATAAATTAAAAGGCGATCTTATTGTACATATAAAAATTAAAGAACAATCTCCTTTGAATTCCGGGTAATATTCTTTAAACACTATGTGTAAGAAATCTGTGCACATCAATGTAATAAAAAGCCGATTGATTAACTTCGTAATAATAGGGTAAAATGTGTTATTGCCCCTGTAGCTCAGTTGGATAGAGCACTAGCCTCCGGAGCTGGGAGCGAGAGTTCGAGTCTCTCCAGGGGCGGTTATATTAAGAAAAAGGGGTTGTATAGATGGAATTAAACGAACCTATTGCAATCAGAATTCATGGTCGTGGAGGTCAGGGTGCTGTTACACTTGCTGAAGTAGTGGCGCAAGCTGCTATCGGTGAAGGAAAATATGCACAGGCGTTTCCTAGTTTCGGGCCGGAAAGAAGAGGCGCTCCGGTTCAGGCTTACATCAGAATAGACGATAATAAACCCATTCGAAACAGAGCAGGTGTGGTTTACCCCGACGTCGTTGTTGTACTCGACCCCGGTTTATTGAACATTGTGAATGTGACCGCCGGTCTCAAGGAAGACGGCATGCTTGTAATCAATACTCGTCAGGCATTGGATAGTATCGATATCAAACTGGGTGATAATCAGAAACTGGCTGTAATAGACGCAACCAGTATTGCAAAAGAGACACTGGGTGTGCCTATTGTGAATACTACTATGATTGGAGCACTGGTTAAAGCCAAAGGCGTTGTAAATGTAGAATCGCTGCTTGAACCTTTAAACAAGAGGTTTGGTCGATTAGCAGAAAAAAATATAAGCGCTATGAAAAAGGCTTATGAAAATACCCTGATTAAGGAGAAAAAAGCAATTGGGTAAATCAGAAAATGAGCTGACCTGGAAAGAAATCGAGGTTGGTGGCATAGTCACCGAACCCGGTAACGCCAGTCAGTATAAAACCGGTGATTGGCGTTCACAAAAGCCTACTTATGATTTCAATAAGTGTATTAAGTGCGGTATGTGCCAGATATTCTGCCCTGAAGGCTGCATTAATCAGAACGAAGAGGGCTATTTTGTTGCTGATCTCTTTTATTGCAAAGGATGCGGTATTTGCGCACATGAGTGTCCTACATTTGTAATAACCATGAAGGAGGAAGAATAATGTCAAAAAGGGTAGGTATTGAAGTATCCATTGCCCTCGCAGATGTTGTAGGTATGGCCAATACTGATGTTGTTGCGGCTTATCCGATTACTCCTCAAACTCACATTGTAGAGCACTTAGCGGAACTGGTTGCCGACGGTGAACTGGATGCCGAATATATTCCTGTTGAGTCGGAACATTCTGCAATGAGCGCTTGTATGGGTTCTGCCGCTGCCGGTGCCAGAACGTTTACTGCTACTGCCGGTCAGGGGCTTGAGCTGATGCATGAATGTTTATATGTTGCCAGTGCAATGAGACTCCCGATAGTTATGGCAGTTGCCAACAGGGCATTATCAGCCCCTATCAGCGTTTGGGGTGACCATTCAGATGTAATGGCTTGCAGGGATACCGGCTGGATACAGATTTTTACTGAAAACGGGCAGGAAGTTGTCGATATTGCTTTATGTGCATTTCGCATTGCGGAAGATAACAATGTATTATTGCCGACAATGGTGCATCTGGATGGATTTCACTTGTCGCACGTTATCGAGCCGATTATGATGCCGGAACAAAGTCAGGTTGATGCTTTTCTTCCGCCTAATAAATATCCGTTCTTTTTAGACCCGGCACGACCCCAGGCAATGGGCGATTTTGCCCCGCCCGCTATCTATACAGAGACCAAATGGGCACAGGAAGTAAACCTGCAGAAATCAAAAGAGACTATATTAAAAGCATGGAAAGAATTTGCGGAAATTTTTGGCAGAGAATACAAACCGGTTGAAAGTTATCGTTGCGATGATGCAAAAATCCTCTTGTTGACTATGGGAAGTTACAGCGAAACTGCTATGACGGCTATTGACGCAATGAGAGAAAAGGCTGAATGTGAAAACGTAGGTTTATTAAGGCTTCGTCTGTGGCGTCCTTTCCCGACCGATGAACTAAGAAAAGCGATTGAAAACGCCGATGTATTAATAATCCTTGATAGAGCTTTATCTTTCGGTTCAGCCGGTGGTCCTGTTGGTATGGAAATTAAATCTGCATTATATGATGTTTCCAAAAAACCGAAGATAGTTAACTTTGTCGGCGGTTTGGGCGGTCGAGACATAACCGTTGGCAACTTTGAAGAATTAATTAAAAAAGGTATAGACATTGCCGAAAACGGTAGTGAAAATGAATTCGAGATATATGGGGTGAGGGAATAATGGAAAATTGTACAATTTACGTTCCCAAGTTAATAACCAAGAAAGAAAATTTCGCACCTGGGCATCGCGCCTGTATCGGTTGCGGTGAAGCTTTGGCTGTCAGATTAGCTTTTAAGGCAATAGGGCAAAACGTTATAGTGGTAAATGCTACCGGCTGTGTTGAAATATTTACATCGCAAATGCCGTATACTTCGTGGCGTGTTCCCTGGATTCATACCCTTTTTGAGAACACGGCGGCGGTTGCTTCAGGAATCGAATCGGCTCGCAAAGCGATGGTGCGTAAAGGAATAATAGAGGATAAAAATACCAAAATTGTAGCAATCGGTGGCGATGGCGCTACTATAGATATCGGGTTACAGGCGTTATCCGGCGCGATGGAAAGAGGACATGATTTCCTTTATATCTGTTTTGATAATGAAGCATATATGAATACCGGTATTCAAAGATCTTCTGCAACTCCCTTCGGAGCCTCAACAACAACTTCACCGGCCGGAAAAGAGAGCATAGGTCAATTTGCATGGAAAAAGGATATGCCCGGCATTGCGGTAGCGCATAATATTCCTTATGTTGCTACTGCCAATCCCAGTTACCCGTTCGATTTGATGGAGAAGGTAAAAAAGGGATTGGAGGCAAAAGGTCCGGCGTATATACAGATATTATCAGCTTGCCCTACCGGATGGGGTTGTGCCGGAGAACTGTCGGTAAAGATTGGAAGACTGGCTGCTAAAACAGGAGTATTCCCGTTATATGAAGTAGAGAACGGAAAATACAGAATTACGGTTGATTTTCCAAAATTGCTTCCCATAACTGATTATACCGGCCTGCAGAAGAGATTCCGTCATTTAAGTCCTGAAATGTTGGAGCAGATTCAACAGAAAGTTACCGAAAAGTACGAAGAGATTAAAGAAAAAGCTGAGATGAGCGGTCGCTGCGGACAGACAGGTACGGAGGAATAAAATGAAAGAAATTATCAATGATACAAAAGATAAATGCATTCTTTGTAAAAAGTGTGTGGGTGTATGCCGCAAAACCGTTGGAAGAGAAGCAATAAGTTATGTAGAAGATGAAAAAGGAAATGGTTCGATTGTCTTCGATTTTGATAAATGTATTGTGTGCGGTTCCTGTGCATACATATGTGCGGACGATGCTATAATAATAGAAGATATCGGGGATAGCAGGTTAATGATTACTCCCAGTGGTCGAAAAGAATTCAAGTTGAAAAAATGTGCAAAGTGCGGTTTTAATTGGGCGCCCGAACAGCAGATTAAGTTTATGTCTGAGCAGGCCAATTTACCGCTGAGCGCTTTTGAGTTATGTCCGGATTGCAGATAGTCAATTAGATAAAATGTAAAACATTTTTTGATATTTGCGTCGTTTGATTAGTCTACGGGGTGTGGCGCAGTTGGTAGCGCGCAGCGTTTGGGACGCTGAGGTCGGAGGTTCGAGCCCTCTCACCCCGATTTTAGTAGCAGTTTAAAGGTAACTGTTTTTTATAATTTAGTATTTTGTACTTCCATAAAACAAATAAATATCCCCCGGCCTAGCCGGGGGTATTTCTTTAACGCCTGTAAGGCTTGTCTACTAGCCACGCCTAAACGGCGTTGGTACGGTCTGATACTTGCGAAGATTTATTTATCGAATGGTGATTCTTTCTCCAGCGTTAATTGCTCTCCTAACTGGTCTTCTTTCAATTGCTTCTGTATGTATTCCTGTATCTTCTTTGCGTTTTTCCCTGCCGTGTCTACATAGTATCCTCTACACCAAAACTCCCTATTCCTGTATTT
>JAAYAZ010000040.1 GCA_012719115.1 Dehalococcoidales bacterium | reverse complement strand
TTCATCCAGGCTGATATAGACCATAATTCCAGCTACGAATGCCAAGGTCATCGAGAGGATATCCGGCGTAAGAAACGGCATCAGCACCAAAAAGCCCAAAAGTGCCCCCACCGGTTCCGCCAGCCCCGATAAAAAGGAATAACCGAAGGCTTTTTTACGGCTGCCGGTCGAATAGAGAATCGGGACTGATACAGCGATACCTTCCGGGATATTATGCAGGGCTACGGCAAAAGCAATCATAATACCCAGCGAAATATCACCGGTTGCAGCCGCCGAAAAGGTAATAAGCCCCTCGGGGAAGTTGTGAATGGCAATACCCAGTGCAATAAATATACCTCCCCTTTTCAGTGCCGACATCGACGGAGCTTTCTTCTTTTTGTTCCCCAACAAATCGAAGTTATGGTCTTCTGCTGATTCTTCCTCATAGGAATGAGGTACCAGTATATCTATAAGAGCAAAAAAAGCTATTCCGATAAAGAAGGCGATATTGGCTTTTAATAAGCCTACATCATCGATGGCAGTACCAAGTAATTCGGTGAAAGAGATATAAACCATAACACCGGCAGAAATACCCAGTAAGAATGAGAGGTAAGAGGTATTGGGTTTGCGTATAAACAAAGCAATCAAACTGCCGATGCCGGTTGAAAGGCCGGCAAGGGTAGTAAGCAGCAGCGCAAAACCGATGTTGATATCCATAATAAGCAATGATAATTTATTTATTTTAATATAGCAGATTTTTTAAATAACGGGTACAGTAATTGCCAGATATTGGCATTTTAATCCGCAAATAAGATATCCGGATGCCGGCAAATGCCCCTACCGCTTATAAAGACAGTATAACAGATAGCTTGCGTTACACATTTCAAAATGCACATTGACATATCCGGAAATAAACGATATTTTATGATAGAACAATTACTTTTCAACAAAGATTTAACCTCAAAAAATTGTAAAAAGCAAATCATACAGGAGGCACATAAATGACGAATGCCGTTCTTATAACAATCGGGCTGGCAATACTGGTGATGGTCGGCTGGATAGCCAAAGGCTTCTTTTTAGCGGCTTCGATACCGATATTGCTTCGCATACTTGTCGGTATCGTAATCGTAGGAAGCGTTATCCTGCTGGGTATCGTAATAAAAGATAAGCTGAAACAGGATAAAAAAGATGATTTTAAAGGAGTCGACAGATGATTATAGTTACTTCAAACGAAATTGCCGGAAGAAATATTTCCCGCACCGTGGGGATGGTTAAAGGCAGTACCATCAGAGCAAGGAATGTTGGGAAGGATATTTTGGCAGCATTTCGCGGCTTGGTCGGTGGTGAAATTACGGAATACACCAAGATGATGGCGGAAGCCAGGGAACAGGCTCTGCAGAGAATGATAGAGGATGCTCAGGAAAAGGGTGCCAATGCCATAATCTGTATGCGCTTCGATACGGCAATGGTAATGCAGAACGCCGCTGAGAGTATCGCCTACGGAACCGGAGTGGTTTTGGAATAAACCGGAAAGAATTGCCCGATAACTGATACGGTCGGGATAAGAGCATCCCGCCCGTATTTCTTTATATCTGAACAAATACCTGCTTAAACCAGCATCCTCCTAAACCCGAGACTCGCCAGTATTAAAAGGACTGCTGCGGAAGCAAGCAGTATCAGCACATCCAGCCCCAGCCCCGATAAATCTCCGGTGACCAAAAGTGACCGCAGTGCATCCACCACGTAACTTAAAGGGTTAGCGACTGCAATCACCTGCAGCCAGCCCGGCATAATCGATACCGGATAGATGGCACTAGAGGCAAAAAAGAGCGGCATTGTGATTGCCTGCCCCACTCCCATCATCCTCTCACGCGTACGGAAAAGAGAAGCCAGTGCCATACTCATACTGGAAAAACATATTCCGCACAGGATTATAATAACAAACATTCCTATTATGCTCAGTGGAGTGAGGATTATATCTATGCCGATTACAAGCGCTATTATCAGTATTCCCAGAGCCTGAAAAGTACCCCTCAACCCGCCTGCCAGAGATTTTCCCAGCACAATCGAAGAACGCGGCGCCGGTGTAGACATCAGTTTATTTAAAAGACCGAGGTCGCGTTCCCAGACAACGTTTATGCCATAGAAAATGGCAACGAAGATGACTGATTGCGCCAGTACGCCCGGGGTTAAAAACTGCAAGTAGGTATAATCACCGGTCGGAATCACCCTGATAGTGCTGAAGGTAACACCGAATACGGTAAGCCAGAGAATAGGCTGAA
>JAAYAZ010000039.1 GCA_012719115.1 Dehalococcoidales bacterium | reverse complement strand
GCAAAAGAGCTTTTAGATTCAGGAGTTGCCAACGGAGGTATGATTGCCAAAATAAAGGCTTGCATAAGGGCTACCGGAAATCCGTTAACCAGATGCGTAATAATTGACGGCAACCGCAAAAACGCACTGGTTAAAGAAATAGAGGAAGGCGGAACGGGAACACTGATTTACAATCCGCAGGGAGAATAAAATGACCGACTGGCAAAAACTTGAACATGATTATTACATGCCCACTTTTAAGCGAATACCGATAACTTTAATTAAAGGACAGGGCGCCAAAGTATGGGATGAAAATGATAAGGAATATTTAGACTTTGTTTCCGGCATAGCGGTAAACAGCCTCGGCCATTGCCATCCGGTTGTTGTAAAAGCAATAACCGAACAGGCAAATACACTTATGCATACTTCCAACCTTTACTACACCATCCCTCAACTGAAGCTGGCTGAACTGCTGGTAAAAAACAGCTGTATGGACAAGGTGTTCATTTGCAACAGCGGAACGGAAGCAACCGAGGGCGCCGTTAAGCTGGCGCGACGCTATGGCCATATTCACTTGAATGGTGCTTATGAAGTTATTACCGGCACCGGCTCGTTTCACGGCAGGACACTGGCAATGGTTTCCGCCAGCGGACAGAGCAAGTTCCAGGAGCCTTATATTCCGATTCCGTCCGGTTTTATCAATGTAGACTACAATAACATAGAAGCGCTGAAAGCTGCTACCAATGAGAGAACCTGTGCCGTTATGATGGAACCGATACAGGGCGAGAGCGGCGTACATCTGACCGATGATGACTACCTGAAAAATGTCAGGGAATGGTGCGATCAAAAGGGAATACTATTGATTCTTGATGAGATTCAAACCGGAGCCGGACGCACCGGGACTCTCTTTGCTTACCAGCAATATGGAATTGAGCCTGATATTATGACACTGGCAAAAGGGCTGGCAGGAGGCTTCCCTATCGGGGCGATATTGTGCAAGGACAAAGCTTCAGTTTTTGCCGCAGGCGAGCATGGTTCCACATTTGGTGGTAATCCGCTGGCATGCGCCACGGGGTATGCGGTATTTAAAACTATCGTGGATAATGATATTCCCCTCAATGCAAAGGTAACCGGCAAGTATCTTACAAAGAGATTGAATGAGATGAAGCAGAAATATAATTTCATCTCAGATGTGAGGGGCAGAGGACTTTTACAGGCTATCGAGTTCAGTGATAAAAATGCTCTATCGGTCGTAATGGGATGTCTGGAAAAAGGGCTTCTGGTAAATAAAATCGGAGATAGTATCATCAGGTTTATGCCGCCGCTCGTTATAGGGAGAGATGAAGTCGATAAGGCAATCGATATTCTGGATGCTGTTCTAACGGATATATGTTCGGCGCGTTAAAGTTAGCGTCTAAAGCCATTCCGGTGCAACACCCTGATTTATAGGGGCGGTCAATCTCAAATGCCGGATTTTGTGTCGAAGATGATTGTCTATTAAGGAATTTTCATAATATGATATCTCAGGTACGCAAAGTACAAATAGGTGTTATTTTAATCGTAGCCATTTCTATGATTATCGTGCTATGCACACCTTCGACTGTGATTCCTGCAAAGGCCAGCGAGATAGGACAACCCGAAATTCTGGCAACAACGGACTTTTCGGGCATTCCTCAAAACGTAATAGACAATGCCGAAAGAAGAGCCATAAAACTATTCGGAAATAATGAAAAGAAATGTAACGATTTTACCGGTCAGGTGCTGGCATTATACCGGGAGGCAAAGGATGTAGACGTTCTGGTAATAGTTAATTCGGGGGGGTGGGGCTGGTCTGCAATATCTCAATCCAACGAAAAGGAACTGGCGCCGGGAATAGATGGCATACTGACGGAATTAGGTAACTCGACTTTATGGATAGACTATTTCAGGACTGATAGAAACTTTTTCGGGGCCATCGGTGAGACTATGATGGCACTTAGTACCAATCCATCGAGAGGATATGAACTGGCGTCAAGAACGCAGTTTTTAACGGACAGCCTGCCGCATCTAAAAGTAATACTGCTGGGTATCAGTAACGGCTGTACCATATGCTCGGGAGCTATGCCGCTTCTGGCAGAGAATGAACAGGTTTACAGTATTCAGCTGGGACCCCCGGTATGGAACAATAACAGCCATATGGAAAGAGTATTGCTGCTCCGAACCAACGGCACCATTCCGGATTCATTCAGCCATGGAGATATGCTCACGATTCTGCGGGCAAACCTTCAATCTGCTTTCGGTATTTCGCAGCAGTATGAGGGTGATATTCTTTTATATATCGGTGCGCCCGGTCATGACTACGATTGGAAATACGACTGGCTGAAATTACAGATTAACAATTATTTAACCGAGTATTTCAAAGCAAATTGAGATATAATATCTATAACAGATTATTGGAGGAAGGTTTATTATGGCAGAAAAACTGGTACTGGCTTATAGCGGCGGATTGGACACATCGGTTGCAGTAAGATGGCTGCAGGAAGAATACGGGTATGATGTAATCGCCGTTACCATAGATGTGGGCAACGAAAAGGATTTTACGCTTATTAAAGAAAAGGCAATAAAAGTGGGAGCGATTAAATCTCTGGTAATAGATGCCAGAGAAGAATTTGTTAACGATTACATCTTCCCTGCCTTAAAAGCCAATGCGCTTTACGAAGAGTGCTACCCGCTGGCTACCGCGCTGGCGCGACCTTTGATTGCGAAAATACTGGTAGATATAGCACGTGCTGAAGGAGCAAAAGCAATCGCACACGGATGCACCGGTAAAGGCAACGACCAGGTCAGGTTCGATGTCGGAGTTAATTCACTTGCCCCCGATTTGAAGATTGTTGCTCCCGCCCGCGAATGGGGAATGACCCGCGAAGAGCTGATTCAATATGCGGCAAAATACGGGATTCCGCTGCCTATAACCTCGAAAAGCCCCTACTCTATAGACGAAAACCTGTGGGGCAAGAGCACCGAGTGCGGCGTTCTGGAAGACCCCTGGAACGAGCCACCGGACGATGCCTACGTCTGGGCTAAGGCTATTAAGGATACTCCAGATGAAGCGAAGTACATCGAAATAAGTTTTGAAAAAGGTTTACCCGTTTCCGTTGACGGCAATAAAATGGACGGAATAACGATGATAAAGTTCTTAAACGAAATCGGCGGAGATTATGGAGTCGGCAGAATAGATATGGTAGAAAACCGGCTGGTTGGTATAAAATCGAGGGAAACCTACGAAGCCCCCGCCGCAAATATTCTTATTGCGGCGCATAAATCGCTTGAGACGCTTGCGTTATCTAAAAACCAATATCGCTTCAAGCAAATGGTTTCACACGAATTTTCCAATCTTGTATATGAGGGATTATGGTTTAGCGGCCATCGCGAAGACCTTTCTGCTTATATAGAAAGCACGCAGAGATTTGTTACCGGAGATGTGCGCCTTAAACTTCACAAAGGTAATTGCGTTGTAGTGGGACGCCGGTCGCCTTATTCTTTATACAGCCATGAATTGGCTACATATGCCGAAGGAGATGAATTCGACCAGTCATCGGCTGTCGGATTTATTAAGCTGTGGGGTTTGCCTGCCAAAATACAGGGGCAGATTCAAAAAGAGAAATAAATATGTGTCTTTGATATGCTCATCTTGAGCCTGTCAAAGAAGAGTGGGCCCGAGATACTGTTACCGAATATGATGGGATTATAAAAAAAGCGAGGTATAACTAAAATGAGCCATATAAGAAGCCGTTTCGATAAACCACCCGACGAACTGGTGATAAAATATACCTCATCGCTCCACTACGACTGGCGCCTCTATAGCTATGATATCAGGGGCAGCATTGCCCATGCACGCATGCTCGCCAAACAAAGTATTATAACCACAGAAGAAGAGCATAATATCGAACAGGGACTTGCAGAAATTGCCGAGGATATAGAAAAAGGCCAGTTTAATTTTAAGCCGGAACAGGAAGATATCCATATGGCTGTTGAGGCGCGTTTGTTCGAAATTATCGGCGATGTGGCAGGTAAACTGCATACCGGACGCTCGCGAAACGACCAGGTGGCGCTGGATTTCAGGCTTTACATTAAAGAGGCCATTTCCGAAACTCTTACCGGTATCAGAATGATACAGAATACTCTGATAAAAATTGCCGAGGATAATAAAACTGTAATAATGCCGGGCTATACTCATTTACAGTTGGCTCAGCCGGTACTGCTTGCCCATCACCTGCTGGCATATTTTGAAATGCTGGAGCGCGATTACGGGCGCTTCAAAGACTGTTATAAACGGGCAGACGTTTTGCCGCTGGGAAGCGGCTCTTTAGCCGGTGTTACCTTCAATACCGACCGCGAGTTCTTAGCTGAAGAGCTCGGATTTTCCGAAGTCAGCCAAAACAGTATGGACGCAGTTTCAGACCGGGATTTTGCCATCGAATACATTTCCGCCGCCGGTATTTGTATGATGCACCTTTCAAGGTTAGCGGAGGAAATCATTCTGTGGTCTTCGGCAGAGTTCAAGTTCATCGAGCTGGATGATGCCTACTCGACCGGTTCAAGCCTGATGCCGCAGAAGAAAAACCCGGATGTTGCCGAACTGGGAAGAGGTAAAACGGGGCGCGTTTACGGGAATCTGATGGCGATGCTGACAACAATGAAAGGATTGCCGCTTACTTATAATCGTGATTTACAGGAAGATAAAGAAAGGGTATTCGATACGGTAGATACACTTGTGCCCAGCCTCAAGGTATTCGCAGGTATGCTGGATACTTTGAAATTCAAACCGGAAAACATGAAAAATGCCTTAGACCGCGGATTTATACTGGCAACAGACCTTGCCGATTATCTGGTTTGCAGGGGCGAGGCTTTCCGCAATGCTCACGGCATTATAGCCAAACTGGTAAGCTATGCCGTTAAAAACAATAAGACACTCGATGAATTGAGTCTTGATGAATACCGGCAATTTTCTCCGCTTTTTGATACTGATATAAAAAATATAACGGTGGAATCATCGGTTGCGGCGCGCAATGTCATCGGGGGTACATCCCCCGAGCAAGTGGACAAAGCCTTAAAAAGAGCAAAAGAAATAGCCTGTAACTCGTAAAGATTACAGGCTGACTATTAACAATTGATACTAATTATTCGGCAGACTGGGCTAACTTATTCTGAGTACGCAGGCATCTGGTACAAATGTTAACACGCATTGCCTTACCATCCACCACCGCCCTGATTTTATGGATATTCGGCATCGATTGCTTCCTGGTATGTCTTTTAGAATGGCTGACGTTATTACCGAACATCATCCTTTTTTCGCATATATCACACTTCATTTAATAAGTTCACTCCTTTGACTGTCTATAAGGAATTGTTGTACAATTCGTTCTGCTATATTAGCATAAATAGCGTAACCTTACAAGAATAATTCAAACAGCACCTTTACAAGGATGGTAATACAAAGATATGAAGCAAACGGATAATATCGGCGGACAGCAATTCCTCGAAATGTTCGCCGCCGCTACCGATTGGCTGGAGAAAAGCGCCCCCGATATCGATGCACTCAACGTTTTTCCTGTTCCTGACGGAGATACCGGTACCAATATGTTACTGACAATGAAATCCACTATTGAACATGGATTTCAAAATGAGAATGACAATGCATCCTCAGTGGCACTTTCGATGGCCAACGGTGCATTAATGGGTGCCCGCGGAAACAGCGGTGTCATCCTCTCACAATTCTGGGCCGGTCTTGCACAGGGTTTGGATAATAAGGAATCTATTGACGGCAGGGATTTTGCTGCCGCGCTGGAGAAAGCCTCTGTTGTCGCTTACAAGGGTGTCAGCAACCCGGTAGAAGGCACAATGCTTACAGTATTAAAAGACGCCTCTAAATCTGCCTCGCTGACAGCGGCTAACGGAAAGGGAGACCTGCTTTCCGTTTTGGAATCCACGGTATCCGCTGCCAGTGAATCGGTCGCCAATACTCCCACTCTTTTGCCTGTACTTAGGGAAGCGGGAGTAGTTGATTCCGGCGGGCAGGGTCTTTTTACGATACTGGATGGCGCACTGCGTTACCTGAGAGGCGAATCCGAACTGATGCAATTCAGAAAACCGCAGATAATCGCCAGCAATGTTGCCACAACACCCATAACCATCGTATCCCACGCAAAGACGGAACACGAGGACGAAATCCCCTTCGGATACTGCACAGAGTTTTTGTTAAAAGGTAAGGACCTCGACCCCGAAAAGATAAAAAAGCATTTGTTGAAGAAAGGGCAATCGCTGATTGTCGTCGGTGACGATACTACCGTCAGAGTCCATATTCATACATTGGACCCCGGTGAAATTTTCAGCTATGCCACTTCTATGGGAACTATCCACAGTGTCAGCGCCAGGAATATGGACGAGCAACATCAGGATTACCTCGAAAAACAAAAAAACCGTGCTGTTCCGGTAAAAACATCTATTGTTTCAATAGCTGCCGGCGAGGGATTGGCAAAAGTATTTGCGAGCCTGGGAGTGGCCGCGGTTGTTGCCGGCGGGCAAACGATGAACCCCAGCACCAAGGATATTCTGATGGGAGTAGAACGCGCCCCTTCAGATAATGTTATCATTCTTCCCAATAACAAAAATATCGTACTTGCGGCACAACAGGTTCCGGCTTTAACCGAGAAAAACATCTGTGTAATTCCTACGGTAAATGTACCTCAGGGAGTGGCAGCTCTGCTGGCTTATGACTATGAAGCGGATATGGAAACAAACTGCGAAATTATGGCAGAAGCCACAAAAGCGGTTTCATCGATTGAAGTAACGCATTCCGTACGTTCATGCAAAATCGGCGGGCTCGATATCAAAAAGAAACAGGCAATCGGACTGCTTAACGGCGCTATAGTAGCAGTACAGGATGCCGCCAAAGATGTTCTGTATGATGTCTTAGAAAAAGCTCCTCTGGACAAAGCAGAAATAATTACTGTTTACTACGGAGAGGATACAGAAGAAACGGAAGCGGAGATATGCGGCAACGAAATCAGAGAGAAATATCCCCATCTGCAGGTTGAAGTAGTTAACGGCGGACAACCACACTATAATTATATTGTATCAATAGAATAATCGGACAAGGAGTATACCCGTAATGACAGTTAAGATTGTCACAGATACTCTATCCGACATTCCCGATGACGTAGCCAATAAACTGGGGATCACACTGATTCCTTTAACAGTATCATTCGGGCATGAGTCATTTCTTGACCGGATAGAGATTACCTCCGAAGAGTTCTATGAAAGACTGGTTCGTGAGGAAACTATTCCTACCACAACACAGCCATCCCCGCTTACTTTTGCCAATGCTTATAAAAATCTGGCAGAAGAAAGTGATGAAATACTGGTAATTACACTATCCGGTAAGCTGAGCGGTACATATCAATCGGCGCTTAACGCCAAAAACTCGGTGAACGGTATTTGCCGCATAGAGGTAATGGATTCACAAAAAATAATTATGAGTTTCGGACTGGCGGTAATAGCGGCAGCCAAGATGGCCAATGCAGGAGCCGGAATCGATGAAATAATCACCCGGACAAACGCAAGGCTGGAAAACTCACAACTGGTGGCTTACTTCGATACCCTTAAGTACTTGGCAAAGGGAGGACGCGTCGGTAAAGCGCAGGGTTTTGTCGGTTCCCTGCTTTCCGTTAAACCGATACTTACCATTAAAGACGGTGAGATGGCACCGCTTACCAGAGTAAGGTCTAAAGCTGCCGGAATCGACTACCTTTGCAATGCAGTGGCAGCGACTGATAATATTGAGAGTGTAGGGGTAGAGTATTGTACTACTCCCGAAGATGCCGAACTTTTAATTGAACGTATTAGCTCAATTGTTCCGAGGGAGAATATCTATAAATCTATCGTATGCCCGGTCGTTGGCACATATTCCGGACCGGGAGGGCTTGCGGTTTCCATAATGCAAAAACCCTTATAAATTAGGAGGAAACTATGACAGTAAAAATTGTCACGGATAGCACATCGGATCTCCCTCAGGAGTTAATAGAAGAATTTGGAATTACTGTCGTCCCTGCATATGTCCAGTTCGGAGGGAAAACGTACCGCGACGGAGTTGATATCAGCCAGGATGAAATCTACCATAAAATGGTTAACGATAACATTATAATAAAAACCTCCCAGCCCCCGCCCGGAGATTTTATTGCCGTATATAAGAAACTTCTTGAAGAAGCGAACGAAATAATTTCTCTGCAGGTAACCAGCAAATTGAGCGGAATCTATAACTCAGCGGTACAGGCTAAAGAAATGATAGGCGCCGGAAAACGTATCGAAGTGGTTGATTCGATGTCAACTTCCATGGGATTAGGACTGACTACTCTCTCTGCAGCCCGTATGGCTCAAGCCGGAGATGGAATGATTGAAATCATGGAGGAAATAAAATCTTCCCTGGCGCGTACTCATTTATGGGGAATATTCGATACCTTGAAATATCTTTTACTGGGAGGACGTATCGGTAAAGCCAAAGCCTTACTGGGTGGAATGTTGAGGGTAAAACCAATGCTAACCATGTCTAACGGGGAATTGCAGCCAACCGGTCTGGCTCGCAGCCGCAGTAAAGGATTGGATAAACTCTTCGAGCACGTAAAAAACTATCTTAATATTCAGGATGTTGCCATTGTTCACAGCACTACTCCGGAGGATGCACAATCACTTAAAGAACGTATCGGCACAATTTTCGATAAGAATAATATCCATATTTCCAGATTGGGACCGGCGCTGGGCGTTCACGGCGGACCCGGCACGCTGATTCTGACTTTGAGAGAAAAGGTCAGCGACTTAACCGAGAAAGGTGAAACAGAAAAGAAACGGACTATATCACTGCCGTCCTTCCCGTCTGTACATCTGCCGAAAATGAAGTTTGCTTCCCCTTGAACCGGAAAATAATACTGCAACAGATACAGGAGCCTGCTGATGGATTCAACACCGTTACGTAAGGTTCTGGAGCTTGAGCGCCAAAGGGAATTTAGCGATACTGCCGTTTTCGGCGGATTGGATAAGTTCCTGTCCCGCTGGGCAGCCAAAACCGAAGGTACAATTAATAAACCGGTTGTCCTAAAAAAGTTCAGACAACTGCAACTTGATAAAACAGGCTATTCACAACTCGATAAAGAGCAGCGTAAAGCTAAAATTGAAGAGATAATATCAGCTATTGACGAAATCGAAGCTGCGATAACGAAGAAACCCCCAAGAGCTACTGTTGCCTCTGCTGTGCCTGTTGCCAAACCAAAAAAGAAGCCGGTTCTAAAAACAGCTCAAGGTGCAAATCTGGATGCTTCCATAACAACCATAAAAGGAATCAGCGCTGCTGTTGCCGCAAAATTCAACAAACTGGGAGCTGAAACCGTAAGAGATTTACTTTATTACTTCCCGCACCGCCACCTCGATTACAGCCGGCGAAAAACCATTTCAGAGCTTGTCGAAGGTATTGAAGAAACAATTATTGCCAATGTCTGGCAGGTACGCGAAGTCAGGCTTGGCAACCGGCGCAGTACCGAAGCGATTGTCGGTGATGAAACGGGCAATGTCCGGGTAGTGTGGTTTAATAATCCTTATATCGTAAAACAACTCTCCACCAATCAGCAGATAGTAATCAGCGGACGCATAAGCATTTTCAAAGACCAGCCGGTATTTGAATCTCCGGAATGGGAAATTCTGGAAGATAAGGAACTGGTTCATACCGGAAGACTGGTTCCTCTCTATCCGTTAACAAAAGGTCTTTATCCGCGTACTGTCAGGAAAATGATGAAAGGAGTTATCGACCGCTGGGCACCGGAAATAAAGGAATTCCTGCCCGAACTATTAAGGACACGCTGTAAACTGCTGGATTTACCCCAGGCTATCTCCCAGGCACATTTCCCTGACAGTGTCGATTTGAAAGACAGAGCCAGAATCAGGCTGGCATTCGACGAATTGTTTTTACTGCAACTAGGGGTTCTGAGAAGAAAGCATCACTGGCAGGTCAGCCAGCCTGCCAACCCCTTCAAAATAAACACGACGATGATGGATAAATGGATAAAAACCCTGCCGTTCGAGTTTACCGGTGCCCAAAATAGGGTAACGACAGAAATATTGGAAGACCTTAAGAAGTCCGACCCGATGTCAAGGTTACTGCAGGGGGAAGTCGGCAGCGGCAAAACTGTCGTGGCTGTGGCCACTCTGATTTCCGCAGTTGATAATGATTTTCAGGGTGCCTTTATGGCTCCTACCGAAATCCTCGCCGAACAACACTTTGCCAGCGTATGTAATCTATTGGCAATCGCAGGGAAGCCGGTCGTACAGGAGGATTACCTGCATACATACAGCGGTATTACAGGGAAACCTGTTACCGTTGCGCTCTTGATCGGTGATATTAAAGGAAAAAGAAAACAGGAATTACAGAAAGCAATAGCTTCCGGGGATATTGATATTATTATCGGAACGCATGCCTTGATACAAAAGGACGTTTCATTCAAAGCGCTTGGTTTGGTGATTGTCGATGAGCAGCACCGCTTCGGTGTGGCACAGCGCTCTGCATTACGGCAAAAGGGCTTCAGCCCTCACCTTCTGGTAATGACCGCCACCCCCATCCCGCGCACACTGGCACTGACCTTATACGGCGACCTCGACCTTTCGGTTATAGACCAACTGCCTCCCGGCAGACAAACTATTAAAACCAAGTGGCTTACACCACAGCAAAGAGAAAAGGCTTACAATTTTATTCGAAAACAGGTAGCGGAAGGAAGGCAGGCTTTCATCATTTGCCCGCTTATTGACGAATCTGAAGCCGTACAGGCACGCGCCGCCATCGGCGAATTCAAATATCTGTCGGCTGAGGTATTTCCAAGTTTAAGACTGGGGCTTCTGCACGGACGTATGTCTTCGGCTGATAAAGATGATGTTATGTCACGTTTCCGCAACGGGGAACTTGATGTACTTGTTTCTACACCGGTTGTCGAAGTGGGCGTTGATATTCCCAATGCCACGGTAATGCTGATTGAAAGCGCCGACCGTTTCGGGCTTTCACAGTTGCACCAGTTCAGGGGAAGAGTGGGGCGTGGAAAAGAGCAGAGCTACTGTATGCTACTGGCTGAAAATCCCTCTGAAATAGCGACAAACCGCTTGGAAATCATAGAGAAAGTACAGGATGGTTTTCTGCTGGCGGAAGAAGACCTGAAATTGAGAGGACCCGGCGAATTCTTCGGCACCCGTCAAAGCGGCATCCCCGACCTTAGAATGGCGCGCATATCCGATACAGCTCTGCTTGAAATGGCGCGTCGGGAAGCAACTCTACTCTTCGAAAAAGACCCCGCACTGGAGAATGCGGCGCATAAATTACTTTCTGATGAGATTGCGCGTGTTTGGATAAAAAAAGATATCGGCGAACAAAGCTGATACAGGCTTCCCTTGGGGGAAGCTGTCGAGCGGGAAGAGCGAGACTGATGAGGGATAATATTATGCGACTTACATTCGACATCCTGAATACCTGAAAGCCATCTCTCCCTATATTAGGCTCTGAATATAAAAAACCTTAAGTTGTTTTTAATCTAAAAAATAGATAAGATATATATATGTAATATTAATAATGGAGGAGAAAAAAATGTTATCACAAATACCCATTGATTTGGCTAAAGTAGACAGAAAGGATATTGACAAGGAAATATTAAGAGCAGCGGTAATTGCCGAGCTTGATGCCATCAATCTGTATGAACAAATGGCAAATCTTGCAGAGGATAAAAACCTCAAAACAGTTCTGTTAGATATTGCCAGGGAAGAAAAAACCCATGTCGGCGAATTCCAGGCTCTTTTATTAATGCATGATAAAGAACTGGAAGAAGAAATGGAAAACGGCAAGGAAGAAATAGAGGAATTATTCGAGAAATAGAGTATCCGCACTTGCGGTGAATTGGTTTTCCTTAACTTAATAAAATTATTTATATAATGGTGCGTTGTGTTATAATGCACCATTATATAGCTTTAAACGGGGGATATCTTGAGCGAAATTTTAGCTGTTAAACAGAGTATAATCGAATCGATAAAACAGGCGGTCGTAGAAGCACAAAAGGCAGGTAAGCTGCCCGAAGTGCCGCTACCCGATGTATCTATCGAGCATCCGCAAAAAGCCGAGCACGGAGATTATGCTACCAGCCTTCCTTTGAAACTGGCTCGCTCAACCGGCTTAAACCCGCTCAATATAGCAAAAATTATCGCTTCTTCTCTGGATAAAGGAGAAGAAATATCCGATGTCAGTATTGCCCCGCCCGGCTTTATCAACTTTACATTATCACCTGATTGGCTGGCAGAGCAGGTTGACAGTATTCTTACAAAAGAACAATCCTATGGCAATATCGACAACGGTAACGGCAAAAAGATACAGATAGAATTTGTCAGCGCCAATCCTACCGGCCCGTTGCATGTCGGACACGGAAGGGGCGCCGTTCTGGGAAGCGCATTGGCAAACGTTCTTGATGCCGCCGGGTTTAAAGTGCAAAAAGAATACTATGTCAACGATGGCGGTAACCAGATTATCTCCTTCTATCGTTCACTGTATAGCCGTTACCGGCAATCGCTCGGCATCGACAGTGAAATGCCGGCAGAAGGATATTTCGGTTCATATATAACAGAACTTGCCAAAGAGTTAACCGATGAACACGGCGACAAATTCTTAAAAATGTCTCCCGAAGAAGGCGAAAGTAAACTCGGCAAACTGGGGCTGGATAAAATGCTGGCACAGATAAAGGATTCGCTTGAATCACTCCGGGTTTATTTTGATAGCTGGTTTAGTGAAAGCAGCCTTTATGAAGACGGGCAGTATGAAAAGGTAATGTCGCTGTTAAAACAAAGCGGATATATCGCAGAGAAAGAGTCTGCTGTCTGGTTTGTTTCCACCGCTCTCGGGGAGGATAAAGACAACGTGGTCATCCGCAGTGACGGCACGGCAACCTATTTTGCCACCGACATCGCCTATCACTATAACAAGTTCATTGAGCGCGGGTTCGATAAAGTTATCGATATCTGGGGTGCCGACCACCAGGGGCATGTTTCCCGAATGGAAGCTGTTGTCGGTGCGCTGGGAATCGACCCGAAACGATTAAAGGTCATTATTTCACAGATGATTACCTTAAAACGCGGCGGAGAACTGGTGAAATTATCCAAGCGCAGCGGCGATATGATATCTCTCTCCGAAGTTATAGAGGAAGTCGGTGTAGATGCCTGTCGTTTCTTCTTCCTGTGCCGTTCCGCCGACAGCCAGATGGATTTCGACCTTGAACTGGCAAAGAAAGAGTCGCAGGATAACCCTGTATACTATATCCAGTACGCCTATGCCCGCATCTCCAGCATACTCCGTTTGGCTGAAGAAAAAGGCATCAATTATGAAGACGGTGATGTTTCACTGCTTAACGATGAATCCGAACTGACACTGATTCGCAGGATGCTGCTTTTACCCGAGATTATAGAGATGATATCAAATACCTTGGAGCCGCATCACCTGACCTACTATGCACAGGACCTTGCCACGGTTTTCCACAGTTTTTACAAGCAGTGCCGCGTTGTAACGGATGAAATTGAAATTACTAAAGCGAGGCTGAAACTGGTTGCCTCAGCCAGAATAGTGCTGGACAGGACACTCAGCCTGATGGGTATGTCGGCGCCGGAAAAAATGTAGCCCCTGTTTATACTACGAGGCAGGTTACCGTGCGGGATATTCCGTCAATTGTATGAATCTGGGCTGTGATAATATCCCCTACTTCGTTCAAGGTATCTGCTTCGACTACGGCGATGACATCATAAGGACCTGTAACCGTATCGACCGATTCTATACCTTCCATTTTTCTCAAAGAGGTTACAACAGCCTTGGTTTTACCGACCGCAGTTTCCACCAATACATAAGCCCTTGCTTTCATTGGATTCCCCCTTATAAACGATGATTTGATTATAGATTGGGGTATTACAGCTGTCAAATAGGTATAAAGAGATTTTCGAAAATTGTCATCCTGAATCCCGACAATCTTAAGGACGTGTTCTCTCCCTTTCGAAAAGGGAGATTAAGAGGGATTTTAATGTAATTCGATATTCATCGCCGTCTCCTTCGACAAGCTCAGGACGAACGGCTTGTTTACATGTCATACTGAGTTCGTGGTGGTCGAACGAAGTATCTGGGGCAGGGAGGTTAATACGGCGTTCTCATCTGTTACCGCAGATACCTTTGTGCTGCTTCTCCCCACTACCCCGGATTCTTCAATCACCCCTTGTGATCTCAGAATGACATTTGGTTTGTTGCTCTTTACTACAATGCAACCCACACCCTGTCATTCTGAACGTAGTGAAGGATCTAATACCTACCAATCAAGACTGAGGTCTCGCCATTCGGGATTAGACGATTCTATCAGCGATATTTTTTTAGCTCTCGTCCAGCCTTTTATCTGCTTTTCGCGAGTAATTGCGGCGACGACGTCGCTGGTGCATTCAATATATACCAGATAATCAATGTTGTACCTTTTCGTAAAACCCGGTACCAGCTTTTCTTTATGTTCATAAACCCTGCGATAGAGATTATTGGTTACACCCGTATAAAGAGTGCGCTTGCCGTTGGTCATAATATAAACATAATACTCAGTCATACTTTAAAAACCCTGTTTTCAATGCATCCTGTCACCCTGAACGAAG
>JAAYAZ010000038.1 GCA_012719115.1 Dehalococcoidales bacterium | reverse complement strand
TTCACTTCTACAAAAGCCAGTTTTTTCTCTGGGCGAACAAGCGCCGCTGCAGTTATCAGCCCCGTTAACGGGTCTGCACAGTAGAGCGCTTTATCAAAATTATTTTCGCGTTCAACGCCCAGCATTTCATTATGGCATAGAATAGCGTGCGCCATTGCTTCATTTGCCCCGGCTTCTCTTGCCATATCGGCGCTAACCTTTCCGTGAACAGTCATGTCGTCACCTACAACATCAAGGTCGATGTCATGCAAAAGTCCGGCAATCCCCCACTCTTCCTCATCCTCCCCAAGACGCTTTGCCAGCGCCCTCATAATTGCCTCGGTGGCTATCATGTGCTTAATAAGATTTTGATTTTTAACGTTTGCTTTCACTGTTTTCAGCGCTGTTTCTCTATTCATTACTGCCCCCTGTTGATTATTACCTTATCTGTTACCTATGTGCCCGGTCTAGTTTGTTACCATTGTACCCGGTCTGTACCGTATAAATGCCTTCCCCTGGGGGAAGGTGGCAGACCGATTTACCGGGATGACGGATGAGGGTGAATTGTTTTTATCCCTCATCCGTTTCACTTCGTTCGACGCCGTTATGGTTCGACAAGCTCACCACGAACGGCTTTAGTTATTTTTAAGACTGTTCTCAATTCTATAATCCATTCGTCCTTGAACCTGTCAAAGGACACAAGCAGCTAAATTATTTCTTAAAATCACATCCTATTATAAAATCCGTTCATCCTGAGCCTGTCAAAGGATATACCTTATGTAAACAACACCTTTTTAAGATATTCTCCGGTAGCCGATTTTTTATTGGCAACGATATCCTCAGGTGCTCCCACAGCAACAATTCTTCCGCCCTTATCCCCCGCCCCCGGCCCCAGGTCGATAATCCAATCAGCATTTTTAATAACATCCAGGTTGTGCTCGATAATAACTACCGTATTTCCGGCATCCGCCAACCTTTGCAAGACCTTTAATAATGACGCCACATCTTCAAATGATAACCCGGTAGTGGGTTCGTCAAGGATATACAGTGTTTTGCCGGTCGCCCTCTTAGATAACTCCGTTGCCAGTTTAATTCTCTGAGCTTCGCCGCCCGATAAAGTGGTCGCTGGTTGCCCTAGGTGAATATATCCCAGACCGACATCATTCAAAGTCTTCAATTTATTCCTTATAGAAGGAAAGTGCTCGAAGAACTCAAGCGCCTGCTCAACGGTCATATCCAGCACCTCAGCAATATTCTTGCCCTTGAAGTGTATTTCAAGTACTTCACGGTCATAGCGTTTTCCCTTGCATACTTCACAGGGAACGGTAACATCGGGTAAAAACTGCATCTCGATTTGTATAAAGCCGTCTCCTCGACATGCCTCACACCTTCCGCCTTTTACGTTGAAAGAAAACCTGCCCGCTTTATATCCACGCAGGCGCGCTTCCGGCGATGTGGCAAATAACTCCCGTACATAAGTAAACAACCCCGTATAAGTAGCGGGATTGCTGCGGGGAGTCCGCCCAATCGGAGACTGGTCGATATTTATAACTTTATCAATGTTTTCTATGCCCTCGATACTATCCACTTCACCCGGGTTTTCTCTTGCTCTGTAAAGCATCTGTGCCAGTTTTTTATGTAAAATATCGCTGATTAAGGTACTCTTCCCACTACCTGACACTCCGGTAATACATACCATTTTGCCCAGCGGGATAGTAACGTCTATATTTTTAAGGTTATTCTGTCTTGCACCTTTAATGGTAATATCTATTCCGTTACCGGTACGTCTTTTTTCAGGCAGAGGAATAGACTTTCGGCCTGATAGATACTGCCCTGTCGATGAGTTCTCCGATGCTAGAATGTCATCAAGTGAACCGCTGGCAACAACATATCCCCCGTGGTCACCTGCACCCGGGCCCATATCGATGATATAATCCGCTGCCCGCATCATAGCTTCGTCATGCTCCACAACAATAAGCGTATTACCTAAATCCTTTAATTCTTTTAGTGTGCGAATCAGGCGAAAATCATCAGCAGGATGCAAGCCGATTGTCGGCTCGTCGCAAATATAGAGCACTCCCATCAACCCGCTTCCTATTTGTGTTGCTAATCTTATTCTCTGCCCCTCCCCACCCGAAAGTGTACCGGCAGTGCGATTAAGAGAAAGATAATCCAGCCCGACGTTCTCCAGAAAACCGAGCCTTGCCCCGATTTCCTTCAGAATTTCGCGTGCAATTTTCTTTTCGCGCTGATTAAAAACAGTATTTTTACTTCCCAGCTTTTTTATCCACTCTGAAACCTGCACCACAGACATAGAGGTTATATCATCAATATTTTTATCATTGATTGTAACCGCCAGCGCTTCCGGCTTTAATCTCTTCCCGCCACAGACGGCACAAGCCCTCGCTACCATGTAACGCTCTATATACGTACGTGAGGCCTCGGACTCCGTGTCGTGATACAATCTCTCCATTCGGGGAATAACGCCCTCAAAACCGTCTGTGTATTCGCGTTCGTTGCCGCGCCTGTCACGGTATTTATAACGAAAATCGCTTTCACCGTATAAGATTAGATTAACCTGTTCAGATGTCAGTTCCTTTATCGGAGTATTCATATCGAAACCATGCCGTCTTGCCATTTCACGTACTGAGTAAAGATACCAGTTCTGCCACTGATAGGGATGAATCGCTCCGGCTTCCAGTGATAGATTTTTATCCGGTATGATGAGATCAGGGTCGATTTCCAGTTTGATACCCAGACCTGTGCAATTAGGACAGGCACCGTGAGGACTGTTAAAACTGAAAGTTCTCGGTGCGATTTCTCCCAGGCTGATACCGCACTGAACACAGGCAAAATGCTCAGAAAAGAGCAGCTCCTCACCATCGATAACCGATATAAGAACAACCCCGCCTCCCAGCTTTAACGCTGTTTCGACTGAATCAGCGATACGGCTCTGGCTGTCGCTCTGTCCGATTACCAGCCGGTCGATTACTGCCTCGATGGTATGTTTTTTCTGTTTATCCAGTTGAAAATCATCCGACAGGTCGTGCATCTCCTTATCCACACGCACACGCGCATAGCCGGCTTTACGAAGGTCGTTAAAGACCTGCTGATATTCTCCCTTGCGGCTTTTAACAAGTGGCGCCAGTATCATAATACGTGAATCCTGCGGTAACGATTTAACCGCATCCACAATTTGCTCGACTGTTTGTACCGTAATTTCACGACCGCAATTAGGGCAGTGCGGATGTCCGGTACGTGCAAATAATAACCTTAAATAATCATAAATCTCGGTAACAGTACCGACCGTTGAACGCGGATTGCGGCTGGTCCCTTTTTGGTCTATTGATATTGCCGGGCTTAATCCTTCGATATAATCGACATCCGGCTTTTCCATTCTGCCAAGAAACTGGCGCGCATACGCCGAAAGCGATTCCATATAGCGGCGCTGTCCTTCAGCATATATGGTATCGAACGCCAGAGAGCTTTTACCGGAGCCGGAAACGCCTGTAATGACCACCAGTTTATCGCGCGGAATGGTAATATCTATATTTTTGAGATTATGCTCGCGGGCACCCTTGATGAATATCGAGTCTAAAGGCATGTTTTCTCCTATTCATATCATTTTATCATTAGCCTATAACACTAACAAGCAAAAGTTTGCTTCTAAAAAATAAACCGGGGAAAGTTTTCATAACCGGCTTTATAGCGAAAGGAACTTATAAGGTGAAGATAATATTTGAAGCCTGTAATTCTAACAGCATTTTCGATGATGGGGAAATCATCTGCTGTTCTATAGTAATGTTGATGTTTTTATATATTTTGGAAAGAATCAGCCCTTTTTTGCCTTTTTCTTTTCCTGTACTTTACGAAGTATAAAGCGGCTGCTGTTAATACGACTAATTGTGAGCCAAGTAATATCATCAGTATTTTATTGAAGTTACTTATAACTATCGGAGGGGACCCCTCCGGCATTATAATACTATATATTGTAAGGTGACTGATGTAAGCGGTAATAACGTTATTTTCCGTATCTACATCGCATTCCAGAGCAATCCATTCGCCTTTATTATCATCATAGTAAGCTACATAAAGGTCTTCTTCATTTACGCTTTCGGAAATATCACTGTCTTTATAATAAAATTTCAACGTCAAAGGCGGATTGAATGTAGCTCCGTCTCCTAAAAATTCATAGGCTAAACCGATCATTTTGGAATCCTGCGGGGGCGGAGGGGGGTCTTCGAAAACACTCCCGATTAACTGCTGGAGAGGTTCGCCAAGCGTATCTAAAGCAGTTGTTCCTTCCGGAATAAATAAAGACAGCGTACCATCCGGTGAAGTCAGATCAATATCGTGATGGACTATCCCGTCATCTCCGATATCGAATTCACTTGTACCGCTATCAGAGAAACCCACCATTATTTTCTTTTTACCGTTTGTGGTTGTGACAGTGATTTCCGTAGTCGTTTCGGTTGTGGTATCGGTAGTCGTTTCGGTTGTGGTATCAGTGGTAGTTTCTGTTGTAGTATCGGTGGTTTCATTAGTAGTTTCCGATGTCGTAGTAACTGTCTGAGTAGTACTGGTTTGTGTAGTAGTTATTATCGGTGACATAGTTGTCGTAGTGGTAGTAGGAGCTGTGGTAGTTGTTGTTTCCGACGTGGTTGTTGTGGTAGTCGAAACAATCTCTTCCAGCGTGTACTTGATATCAAAGGAAAGTATATCACCCTGAACAACATTTCCGGTTGAATAAGGCAATTCCCAATCCCACCTCAGCGAAACAGTTTCGCCCGGGTTCAGTGACAACACTTTGATGTATCTTGAATCCGACCTGTTGTGCGGGAAATTTTGAAGTACAGAGGGCATCACTATATTAGTAGTGAGACGTGACGAAGAAACACTAAAAAGCATATGTTCCGATAACTCGCCCGGTTCATCGGTATCGCCTGTTTCCGATTCGGGGTTCAACCCTTCTAAATCGACAATATTGGTAATCCAGATATATAGATTACCGGCCGAACTACCATTATTACGTACGGTAGTATTTTTGGTGCCGCTGTCACCAGGCACGATGTTACTTACAGACCAGGGTGTCGCACCCTCCCCTCCGATAACGAGTACCACGGGGTCCTGCGCGGCTACCGGGATAACAGGAAATATGCAAAACAGGCATACTATTGTTAGCAATATAATTAGTATTTTTTTCTTTACCATTTTT
>JAAYAZ010000037.1 GCA_012719115.1 Dehalococcoidales bacterium | reverse complement strand
TTGGATAAATCCAAAACGGCTTCAAGAGCAGAATTGCCCCCTCCAATTACAGCTACTCTTTTCCCTGAAAAGAGAGGACCATCGCAGGTAGCACAGTAGGTCACTCCTTTACCGGTATATTCTGCTTCACCGGGTACATTTAATTTACGAGGTTTCTTTCCGGTGGCATAGACCAGGGTTTTTGCCTGATAAGTTTGCTTTTCATCCGTGGTAATTGAAAAACCCTTTTTAATCTTTTTTATTCCATTTACTTTAACGCCGATTTTTTGCTCGATAGGGTAGGCGGTAAGCTGGGTGTTGAATTTCTCGATTAGTTCCGGGCCCTCTATAAAATGATATCCGATGTAGTTTTCAATACTCCAGGTGGTATTTATCTGCCCTCCGATGTCGGAACTGATTAGAAGGGCATTTATTTTCTTTCTGGCGGCATATATACTGGCAGCAATGCCGGCCGGCCCGGCGCCGAGAATAATTGTATCGTACATACAAAAACCTCCTAATTCAGCCTTCAACTCTTAAGATTATAGCAGAAATCAATCGGTTGAACCGGAGTTATAGCTTTCAATATGTATAAATTAAAGAGAAATGTATTATAATGAGTAATAATACATGATTTATTAAGGAGGGTTATATGTCGTACACGGCTAATGATTACAGCGCATTGTTTGGAATGGACGGGTTCAGCGAAACATTACTGAAAAACCACTTTACGCTATACCAGGGGTATGTTAATAATACCAATAAATTGATGCAGATACTGGATACCATGCTGAAAGAGGATAAGGTGGGCACACCGGAATATGCCGAACTGAAGAGGCGAATGGGATTCGAATTCAACGGTATGCGCCTGCATGAGTATTATTTTGGAAACCTGGGCGGAAAGGATAATTACCATGACTATCAAAAGGTAGTACAGGCAATTGAAAACAGCTATGGCAGTTATGCGTTATGGGAAAAGGATTTTAAGGCTACCGGTGCCATGCGGGGTATAGGATGGGTTATTCTGTATAAGGATAACATTAACGGTACACTTTTCAACCAGTGGATAAACGAACATGAGACAGGGCATTTTGCCGGTTGTACGCCGATACTGGTCATGGATGTTTTTGAACACGCCTTTATAACTGATTACGGTCTAAAAAGGGCTGATTATATCGAGGCATTTTTTAAGAATATAAAATGGGAAGCGGTTGAAAATAGGTTAAAATAAATAAATTAGCCTTAAAATAACTATAATACCTATTGACAACAGCCTGCGCAGGGTTTATTCTAAACGTAAATGTAATAAAGGAGGCACTAATATGCAGGGATATTGTGTTAAATGCCGAGCTAAAAAAGAAATGAAAGATCCGAAAGCCATAACAATGAAGAATGGCAGGCCGGCGACGCAGGGTGTTTGCCCGACGTGCGGCACGAAGATGTTTAAGATTGGCAAAGCCTAAACTTTAACATCATAATACCGAAACTATAAAAGCCCTTAGTATACCCGAAAAATTTCTCAATAATCATTCATTAAAGAGCGATTGAGTAGGGTATAGTAGGGTTTTGTTCGTTGAAAGAGAATGATAACTTAAATGGCACACTCCGAAAACATTGATGAGATAATACATCGTCTAAGTATAAATTATCCCAAAGCAAAAATTGCTTTACATTTTTCCAACCCGATGGAACTTCTGGTTGCTACCATACTCTCGGCACAGTGCACCGATGTGATTGTCAACAGGGTAACTGCCCGGCTTTTTAAAAAATATACTTCTGTAAAAGACTATGCCTCAGCTGATATCAATCAGTTTGAGCAGGACATAAAATCCGCTGGTTTTTATCATAATAAAGCCAAAAACATAATTGCCTCAGCCAAAGTTATTCACAAGGAATACGGCGGTAATGTTCCGTCCAAAATGGAAGAGCTAATTTCTCTACCCGGGGTTGCCCGCAAAACGGCTAATATAGTACTTTATAATGCTTTTGAAATAACTGATGGAATTGCAGTTGATACGCATGTAAAACGCCTTTCGCAAAGGCTTGGATTAACCCAAAATAATGACCCTGTAAAAATTGAGAAGGACTTGATGGAAATAGTACCACGTCCTCTATGGGGATCTTTCCCGTATCTGTTAATCGAACACGGGCGTGCTGTATGCATTGCGCGAAAACCGAAATGTAATATATGTAGTTTGTCTGATATCTGTCCTTCTGCCTTAAATCAGAAATAAAATATATCCATTTTAGGGATGAATACTATTGCAATAACGGCTAAATATCCTATAATATGATTATACCTCGGATTATTGCATCTGATTACCGGGTTTTGGTTTAAAGGGGGCAAAAATGAAATTAATAGTTATAGGGCTGGGACAGTGCGGCGGCAGGATTGCTGATGAATTTGCTCGTATGGGCAGGCGTGCTACCGAGATGAGAAGTATCGAGGTAATCGTTGATGCTTTTGCCGTAAATACCGATACGGCAGATATGGCAACAATACAGACCATCAAACCGGATTATCAGCATCGAATCCTGATAGGAGCCGGCAAAACGCGTGGACATGGAGTGGCAAAATTAAATGAACTTGGCGCGGAAATTGCCAGGGAAGATGCCGATAAAATAATGGATGCTCTCAGGGCAGCCAAAGGGCTTTATGAAGCGGATGCTTTTATGGTTATCAGTTCGACTGCAGGTGGTACCGGGTCCGGTGCCATTCCGATTATTACCAATGTACTGAAGGAAAGATTTGCAGATAAGCCGGTTTATACTATTCTTGTTTTACCGTTTGAGCATGAGGAATCTGCCGAGGAAATGGCAATTTACAATACAGCCGTTTGCCTTAAATCTACTTATTCTATTGCCGATGCCGTTATTTTAATCGATAATCAGAGGTATATTAAGAAAGACTTTTCGCTTAAAAACAACATTTATGAAATTAATAGACTGATTGTAGAACCTTTCTTCGATTTACTATGTGCCGGTGAAGAAAAGAAATATAAACACATTGGGGCTAAGGTGATGGATGCCGGCGATATTATCCAGACACTTTGCGGATGGACGGCTATCGGTTACGGTGAAGTAAAGCTGCCTCTAATCACGCTGCCAAAAGACTGGTCCTCAAACTTTGGTAAAAGGGGCGAAAAATCCTTTAAGGGTTTGCAAGCTATGGATGAAGCCATTAAAGAGTTATCAATAGATTGCAACCCTCAGGAAGCGGGGCGTGCATTATTTTTGATTTCCTCCCCGGTAAAGAAATGGATATGACTCTGATAAAAGAACTGGGGGACCACTTGAGGGGAATTGCTTCACAGGCTGTTATCAGGAATGGTGATTACCCGAGGGAAAAGGGTTTATTGGACATAACCATTATCCTATCTGAGCTTTCGGATGTTGCTAAAGTCAGGAATTACTATGTTAAGGCTTCTGAATTGGCTCAATCTATAAAAAGCAGACAGGGCGAAAGAGAAATTAAAGCTAATTTAGTAGAAGATGCCGGCAAGGATGTTCCCACGCTGCTCTAATTTACTTTAGATGCTGTATATAATCAGAGCGATACGGAATTACTGCCGTATTCTTCATAACGGACGGTTGAGTCGTACAGATATAAATGCCGGTAATTGATGATTGGCTTATCGCATGTTGTCGTTAAACAGTACCAATCAATATTGATAAAATGTTATTATCATTTTAAAATAAATAAACAATATAAGATACGGAGGTTAGTTTTTGATATGCCTAAAAAGAAAAAAGAGTCCCAGGAACTTGGCAAGATAGAAAAGCCTGAGGCAGAGAAATTTCAAAAAGGCCGGAAATTAATTTTTGTGCCATTGGTTTTTGCCCCTTATGAAAATGAAACCGAGTTACAGAAACTGCATAATAAGTACTGGCAACAGGTAGAAGAGCAGATTGAAAACCTTGAGGGGAAACTGATGGATGTTACTCGCGTCTATCATGAGTTTATATGCACCGAAGGGGAGGAAGGCGTAAAGGAAATCGAACGTATGAATGCCGGCAGCTATGAAGTTGTAAACAAAATTGTAAAAAAAGGTGCAACGCTGATGGCTGCGGAAAGTGTAGAGCTTTTGGGTGAGTTTATGGATTGGAACAAATGTCTTTCTGCCAGAATATCCAACCAGAAAGTGATTACCAAAGTATATGAGTTCTATAACGAAGCATTAAAAAATAGGGAAGAATGGATACAAAAGGGCATCGATTTGACACTGGGAGAAGATGAATTCGGGCTTTTAGTAATGAGGGAAAATAATAAGATACAATTCCCCTCAAATGTTGAGGTGTTTTACGTAGCTCCGCCCAGTCTTGACGAAATAAAGCGCTGGGTACGGGATAAGAAATCATCTATGCCTCAAGCTCCAAAAAAAGAAGAAAAACCGGCAGCCAAGAAGCCCGCAGCCAAGAAGTCTTCAACAAAAAAAACGAGTGATAAAAAAGAAAAGTAGTCAAGTCTTTTATAATGAATTTTTTAAGCGGCATCCTTGGTGGTGCCGCTTTTAATTTATCGATTGCAGTATAAATCCCGATTATAAACAGAGGCAGCATTATTTGCTATCTTTTATTCAATTTAGACGTTAGAATATATAAATATAAAAAAACGATGGTGTTTATATGAATATAAATAAGTGTCTTTTTATATTTTCAATAATTGTATTGTGTGCTTTATCCGTGCACGCCTGTTCTCCTAATAGTGGAACCATGTCTAAGAGTGCGGGAGACTTGCAAATTTCAATAACAGATAACACTGATAACCCGCTCTGGGGAACCAAGATAGTATCCGAAGAACAACCTGAAGGGCAGATAAAAGTGACTGCTGTTACAGGTGACAGCGGCGTTGTTACATTTAATAATATAGCTACGGGCGAATACAAATTTTATGTCAGCAGGTTTGATTATTTTCCGATTGAAATATGGTTAACAGTACTGGAAGGTCGGATTAATGAAATGAATGTCAGGATGACGGTAGAAAATGGCATGACAACTTCGATTACCACATCTCCACTACATGTTTCCTTTGCGGATTTAAACTCCAATCCGGAAAGTTATAACGGGAAATATGTTGCAATCGAAGGTTACTGGTTTGATGGATTTGAAATTGCTGTGCTGGCGGAAAGGCTGGAAGCCTCCGGTTTTTCGGAAGGGAATGTGAAACCGGCTGGTATATTGATATGGGCTACAGGCGGTTTATCGGAAGAAATTAGCAGTAAACTGTATTTGCAGGAGAATAATGCTAGCGGATATCACGCTCATTACGGAAAAGTGGAATTGGCGGGTACGCTCGAATACGGAGAAGAATACGGACATTTAAATAGCTATTTATATCAGTTTACCATCTACGAATGCCGCTGGATTGATTGGACGCCGTAAGATTGTTATTTTGCGGGTCGGCGCTTGCTCAATATCCCTAGCTCTATTTTCTCCACAGCAAATACAACAGTAGAGTGCAACCACTCAGTTCCGATATCAGAATCATTATTGCCATCGGTACGCTGATGGGCATATTGGCTTCCGGGGAAGGAACAAACCTGTAAAAATGGATGGCGCTGACAATTATAAGCGCTATCAATATAACAGAAAAGAGTATTTTAAATGGTTGGGATTGCAGTTTACTAAAGTCAGGGTTAAAGGTAAAGTACAGTATAGCAGCGTATAACCCGAGAACTGCGGCTATCAGCAGAATAATAATTATCCATGTGCCTAGGGCATAGGCCAGTTGCGCTTCCCATATAAGTCGCATAACAAGTGCCGCTATGGCGGGAGTAAAGGTAAGAATAATCCAGGCTCTGATGAGTGTATTTTTCATATATACCGTTCTCCCATGACTTGGCACTGAAGGGGCTATTGCTTTACTGTTCGCTGATATATACCGGTTATCATTGCGGATGCTATTATATGGCTTTGCATCGCATCCAGCACTTCTTTCCTGTTGGTTCCCGGTTTAACGTCAATCATCTTATCCAGGGCATATAAATTGAACTGGTATCGATGAGCCGGTCCGGGGGGTGGATAGGGCCCGTAATAACCGATCGTTCCGGCGGTATTCTTGCCCTGCATTGAACCGTCTTCTAATAAGAGATTTGTTTTAACGGCTTGCGGAAGCTTATTGCACTCAGGTGGAATATTGAATATTATCCAGTGCGTAAATAAGCCTGTGGGAGCATCAGGGTCATCCATAATAACAGCAAGCGATGCGGTATTAGACGGAATACCTGTCCAGTTGAGGGCGGGAGATATATTTTGCCCTTCACCTGTGAACTTAGCCGGTAAAACCTCATTATTATTAAAGTCAGGGCTGGATATAGTTAACATAATTTCCATCCTCCTAAATAGATTACTATAGCAGGTCGAAAAGCTGCCCAAGGTTATTTATTCTCGGCTCTTCAATGCCATCGTCTTTATAATAATCTGCACGGTCAAGTAAAACGCCTGACATACCTGCATTTACAGAACCCAGTACATCTACTTTATACTGGTCTCCGATAAATAAAGCTTCTTCGGCTTTAATCCCGGCTTCATTAGCAGCCACTTCGAAAATCTCGCGGTGTGGTTTGGTGAAACCGGCTTCCTGAGATGTAACAATTATATCCAGCAGGGCTTTAAGTTCAAGTTTTTCCAGCATGGAAGAGATATCTTTGTCAACATTGGAGACCAGCCCGGTTATCAACCCTCTCTTTTTTATTGCGGTAAGCGTGGGAATTACATCATCATAAAGAACCATTTCGTATTTAAAGTTCTTCATTTCAATAAGCATATTGGATATCAGCTCTTTGGTAGGGGTGATTCCTGCCTCTTGCAAAAGCACTGCTTCATATTGTGCCCAAAGATTCTTTTTCTCTTCATCGCTGCGTTTGGCAAGCGCGAGCTTGGCATTCTCTTCATAAAAATACTCGTCTGCCGCAATTACAGGTAGAGCCAGTTGTTCGGGTGTTAAATCAAAGCCGAACTTTTTTAATGAATTGGATTGACTTTCTTCTCTGGGGGGATTGTAGCAAATGAGGGTATTGTACATATCGAAAAATACTGCTTTTATCATAACGCTCCTTATTAAGTAAGCCCATTTTAGCCCATTCTTAATTCTTCTGTAAAGGTTTACAATCCTGATATTGTACTTCCAATCGGTATTTACTTTTTAATTGTAATGCAATCAAAATAATCTTATATCAGATAGTATTAAATAGCTGTTTTTTAAATTGACTTAAACTATCCTGTATTGTTATCATTTAAACATGAATACACAGCGAATAGCACTATTCCCAATCCAAACAGAAGTCACTAAAGATGGTCACCTGGTAATAGGTGGTTGCGATACCGTTAAACTGGTAAAAGAGTACGGTACCCCTTTATATGTCTTTGATGAAAATACACTGCGCGCTATGTGCCGTGAGTTTAAAGAGGAGTTTACTCAGAGATACGAAGATACCAATATCTTATTTGCCGGCAAGGCATTCCTGAATCGTTGGGTAGCTTCGGTATTAAAAGAAGAAGGCATCGGTTTGGATGTAGTATCCGCCGGTGAGTACTCGATTGCCGAATCGGTTGATTTCCCCAACGATATGATATATCTGCACGGCAACAACAAATCGGTTGAAGAATTAAAAACAGCGCTAAGAAAGCGGTTTGCCGGAATTGTGGTAGATGGATTTGATGAGCTTAAACTATTGGCAAAACTGGCAGAGGAGATGGCGTGTATCCCTGATATCCTTCTAAGGATTACGCCCGGTGTGGATGCCCATACACATCAGCATATTACTACCGGTGTTTCAGGGAGCAAGTTCGGGTTCCCGTTGTTTGATGCCGAGAAAGCGGTTTCAATGGCACTGTCGCTGAAAAGTTTAAATCTGGTCGGGTTGCATTGCCACATCGGTTCTTTAATCAATGAGACACAGCCGTATATAGAGGCGCTTGACGTTATGCTGGATTTTGCCGCTCAAATGGGAGAGAAGTACGGATTTGTATTAGAAGAACTGGATATCGGTGGCGGTTTCCCCGTCAGGTATACAGTTAATTCCCCCAATGTTAAAATTGCTGATTATGCAGAGGCAATAGTATCGAGGCTGAGAAGCAGGTGCAACGCACTTGATATATCATTGCCTTCGCTTACCATTGAGCCGGGGAGGGCTATGGCAGCCCGGGCAGGAGTGGCTCTTTATCAAGTTGGTATGACCAAAGATATTTCCGGATTGAAGCGTTATGTTTCAATTGATGGAGGTATGGCTGACAATATTCGCCCCGCTCTTTATCAGGCGGAGTATGAGGCATTGCTGGCAAACAAGGCAGACGCCGATGATACCGAACCGGTTACAATTGCCGGTAAATATTGTGAATCCGGAGACATCTTAATAGAACAAATAAAGCTGCCGCCTGTTACTTATGGTGATGTTGTTGCCGTGCCGGTTTGCGGCGCATATTGCCTGCCAATGGCAAGCAATTACAATGCTTCATTGAAACCGGCTATTATAGTGGTAAACGAAGGGGCTGCCCGTATTATTCGCCAGCGAGATACTCTTCAAGACCTTATCAGAAAAGACCTGTTGTAGATGATAGAAAACGGGGGTTACAAATGTGGAGAGTAATCGGGCAAGAGAAAGTTTTACCGATACTTCAAAATAACATTGGAAAACACAACCTGCCACATGCTCTTTTAATTTCGGGGCCTCCTCATGTAGGCAAGATGACACTTGCTATAGATATTGCCCGTGCCATAAACTGCCAAAGAGATAATCCTCCCTGCGGTGAATGCGAATCCTGTCTAAAGATTGAGAATGGCAAACATTCTGATGTTCAGGTAATTTCTTTGATTTCCCAATACAACGATATTGAAGAGAAAACCCGTACTGAAATTTCCATTGACGATATCAGGCAAATACAGCATATGGTAAGTTTGCCTCCTTTCGAGGGCAAACAAAAAGTATTTATAATTGAAGGCGCAGAATTAATGTCGATGGAAGCTGCCAATTGCCTCCTAAAGACACTGGAAGAACCGGTAACACAGTCAGTATTTATTCTTCTAACAACTAATATTGGTATTATACCTGAAACTATTGTATCCCGTTGCCGGGAAATCACTTTGAATCCGATAGCGGCAGCGATAATAGAAAATACTTTGATATCGGTCTATGATATAGATAAGGAAAAAGCTTCATTAATAAGCAGGCTCAGCCATGGTTGTGCCGGTTGGGCGTTGTCGGCAGTACAGGAAGAAAAATATCTGGATAAGTATTACGACATAAGGAACAAGGCAATTGAGATTATTGATGCCGGATTGCATGAGCGTTTTGTTTATGCGGCAACATTATCGACTCAATTTACCAGGGAGAGAGCGGTTGTTTATGACGTACTGGATATTTGGCTTGATATTTGGAGGGATGTGCTGCTATTAAAAACCGGATTGAGGGATTCAGTAAGTAATATAGATATCTCGAAACAGCTTGAAAAGTGGGCTGAATGTATGGATATATCCGATATCAGAGGTTTTATTCAATCGATACAGGAAACTAAGGAAAAGCTTAATCAAAATGCAAACTCAAAATTAGCTTTGGAAGTAATGATGCTTGATATTCCTGTTATAATAGTGAATATTGGTAAGAGGTAAGAATAATGTATGAAAATGAAGAGACGAGCATAGAAAATAATGATAACTTATCCGAGGAAAGTTCTGAGTCAGCTCAGATACAGAATGGAGAAAACGAAAATCAGGATATTCTAGAAAACGATAATTCAGAGACTCTGCAGGAAGCGGATACAGAGCCAAACGATACGCTTATGGTAGATGTTGTCGGTATCAGGTTTAAAAAAGCCGGCAAAGTGTATTCCTTTGACCCCTCAGGTTTTGAGCTTAAAACAGGCGATAACGTTATAGTCGAGACCGCTCGCGGTATGGAAGTCGGGCAGGTAGCGCGTACTGTTGTCAAAGTCTTCGAAAGCATGGTGAACAAACCATTGAAACCGGTAGTGAGGATGGCTACAGAGGAAGATATGGAAAACGCAATCCGGCTGGAGTCAAAAGAAGACGAAGCTCTAGTGGAATGTGCAGAGACAGTCAGAAGAATGAACATACCTATGAAGCTGATTTCTGCCGAATATAACCTGGAAGGGAATCATCTTACCATTTTCTTCGGCGCCGAGGGCAGAATCGATTTCCGCGAACTGGTACGTGAGCTTAGCCACAAGTTAAAGACTCGAATTGAGATGAGGCAGGTGGGGCCCCGTGACGAAGCCAAGTTAATCGGTGGCTACGGAAGATGCGGGCGTCCGCTGTGTTGTGCAACCTTTTTAAATGAGTTCAATCCGGTATCCATCAAGATGGCAAAGGAGCAGAACCTTCCGTTGAATCCAATGAAAATATCGGGCACTTGCGGTCGTTTATTGTGTTGCCTGGGATATGAATTCGAGCAATATCGTGATATGAAGAAAGAATTATTAAAGAATGGTGAGAATATACAGACATCAATGGGTTCTGCGGTTGTAGTAGGTGGCAACCCGTTGAAGGGAACTGTTCTGCTGGAAGTTGAAAGCGGTGCCAGAGTAGAAATGGCAATGAATGAGATTTCACCGAAGAAGGAAGAGAAGGAAAAAGAGCAGGAAAAAGGTGGGGAACAGGAGCCAAGGAGACGCCGCAGAAAAAAACGCTAAAGATAATAAGCGGTTAACAACAGAGAGGGGCTATACAGCTCCTCTTTTTATTTGTAGTATACTTAGTAATATGGAGTACAATGAAGCGATAGAAATATTAAAGGGCATACTGAAAAATCATCCTCTTAACGAAAAGGAAAAAGAGGCGGTTATGACCGCTCTCGGTGTTTTAAGTTGGGGCGGATTATACGAGAGCAAGCTGAAAGACCGTAAGTCTAAACGGGATAAAAGCGCCCAGTGGTGACACCATATTGCATTATTGGAGCCGTTTGGTTTTTCCTAAAGTTAGATACGCTATGATAGCAAGGTCGGCTTTTTTACCCGACGTCGTAAGGTTCCAGGTATTTGTTCCACTCTTTGATATGATTTACATAGCGATGAGGTAAATAGAAAGGCAGGTTATTCCGGGGTATTCTCGGCTTTGAAAGAAGAGTCATGTGAGCCTGTTCCGGAGTTCTTCCCGCCTTGTGCAGATTACAGGGAATACAAGCGGTAGTAGTGTTTTCCCATGTGTGTTCTCCCCCTCGAGAGCGCGGAACAATATGGTCGATTGTGAGCTGTTTTTCCGCCTTGCCGCAATATTGGCAGATATAATTATCCCTATGAAAAACACCGAATCGGGTAAGTTTTTGCTCGGCGCGGCGAGTCCTTTTTACAAAGAAATCAAGTTTAATAACCGAAGGAATG
>JAAYAZ010000036.1 GCA_012719115.1 Dehalococcoidales bacterium | reverse complement strand
TTCGAAAAAGCGCGCTTCGAACTCTACACCATTGAAAAAGAACTGGTATCGAAGCTGCTTCGGAAAGACAAGGCGGACAGGATAAAAGGGTTGTATGCCATCATCGACACGGATTCGCTAAAAGGTCGCAATCATTTGGACATTGCCAAACAAATTCTTGAAGGTGGCGCAAAAATCATCCAGTTACGCGATAAAACCACCCCTAAAAAGGACCTGTTATCCATTGCCACCGGATTAAAACGATTATGCTACGAATACAATGCACTTTTCATAGTAAATGACTACATAGACATCGCTATTGCTTCCGATGCCGACGGCGTGCACATCGGGCAGGATGATATTCCATTGCCGATAGCCCGTAGACTTATGCCAATAGATAAGATAATCGGTTATTCTGTTTACACCCCCGAAGAAGCTGTTAAAGCGCAGGAACAAGGAGCAGATTATATAGCCACCTCGGCCATCTATCCTACCCGCTCGAAAGCAGATGTAAAAGTAATCGGGCTTGAGGGACTTAAGCGTATAAAAGATAAGTCGATTGTGCCGTTAGTTGGATTAGGTGGCATAACTTATGATAATATATGTGAAGTAATTTCTTACGGCGCCGACTCTGTCGCTGTAATTAGCGCCATACTGGGAGCTCGCTCTCCGGATGAAGCCACCAGACAGTTAATAGAAAAGATGGGTTTAACGAATGAGTGAACTTGCAGAAAAACTGGATACGATTTCCGGAATAATCAGAAAGGATTTTTCCGAGAAAGACGCTGCACGTGAGAAATCCATACCTCTTTGCCGCGAAGCTATCCGTTACTGCGGTAATGCCATAAGAGCGATTCACAGGCAGGAATTCGACAAGGCAAAAGAGATGCTCGAGACCGCAAAAACACTGCTAGTAGAAGCTGAAAATGCCATCAGTAATTGCAGCGAGTTACGCAATACCGGTTTCCTTCACGATGCACAGAAGGAGCTTGCCGAAGGTTATGCAACCTATGCTCTTATAACAGGAGGGCAACTACCCACCCCCGATGAACTGGGTGTAGATTATGCCGCTTATTTGAACGGACTGGGAGAAGCAGTCGGCGAACTTAGAAGGTATCTGCTGGATGGACTTAGAAAGGGCGACCAGTCGCGCGGAGAGGAACTGCTGGAAGCAATGGACGATATCTACAATACACTGGTGACAATAGATTTCCCCGATGCCATTACCGGCGGACTGCGACGCACCACAGATAATTTCCGCGGCGTTTTGGAAAAGACACGCAGCGATTTAACTTTGATGATCAGGCAAAAAAGCCTTGAAAATAAAATAGAAAAATATAATGAAAGGAGAATTTAGTTTGAATCTATTTTTAGTAATCCTGTCTGGAGTACTGGGATTAGCTGTTGCCGGATTTCTGGCATACTATGTGTTGAAACAGCCTCAGGGCTCCCAAAAAGTCAGGGAAATCTCAGCAGCCATTAAAGAGGGGGCGCTGGCATTCCTGGGAAGAGAGTATCGCATAATGGCAATTGTTATTGTTGTTGTTGCCATCGTACTCGCCGTAGTTCCCGCTTTAGGCTGGCAGGTGTCTGCCGCCTTCGTCTTCGGTGCCATCTGTTCAGGACTGGCCGGTTTCGTCGGAATGAGCATTGCCATCAGGGCTAACTCAAGAACTGCCGCCGCCGCCGCACAGAGCCTGAATCATGGCTTGCGCGTTTCTTTCAGAAGCGGCTCCGTAATGGGTTTATCGGTAGTCAGTATCGGTATTCTCGGTTTAAGCATCCTCTATCTGGTTTTTGGCTCTGATGCCAACTTCCTGGCCATCATTCCCGGCTACGGTTTCGGAGCTTCATCGGTTGCCATTTTTGCCAGAATCGGCGGTGGTATTTTTACCAAAGCGGCCGATACCGGTGCCGATATTGTCGGCAAGGTTGAAAAAGGTATCCCCGAAGATGACCATCGCAATGCTGCTGTTGTAGCCGACTTTGTCGGTGATAACGTCGGTGATGTTGCCGGTATGGGAGCCGACCTGTTCGAATCGTATGTAGATGCGATTATCGCCACCATGACTCTCGGTATGATAGCCGTTTTCTCAACTACACTGGGTATATCACTTGTACCGGATACCGAAACGGCATGGTTCCTGCCTTTACTGGTTGCTGCCGGAGGTATTTTAGCCTCGATTATCGGTATTTTCGTAATCAGGGTAGGTGAAAAGCTTCAAATGAAGGCGTTATTGAATGCCCTGCGTAAAGGCACATTTGCCGCTACGATTTTATCGGGTATTTTCGCCTTCCTTATTGTTTACTTCATGGATGCCAGTATGAACGTCTTCTGGGCAATTCTGACCGGTCTCATTGCAGGTGTCTTAATCGGCGAAAGCACCAACTACTATACTTCATATGTTTATAAACCCACCCTCGAGATTTCGAAAGCCTCACAGACCGGAGCCGGAACCAATATCGTCAGTGGTTTCGCCAACGGTTTAATGAGCACTTTTATTCCGATCGTTATTATTGTCATCGCCATTCTGGTTGCTTACAAATTCGGTGACATGTACGGTATTGCCATCGCCGGTGTCGGTATGCTGGCAACACTGGGTATCCAGGATGCCACAGACGCCTACGGCCCGGTTGCCGATAATGCAGGCGGTATCGTCGAAATGTCCGGACAGCCGGAAGAAATCAGGAACCGTACCGATGCGCTGGATTCGCTGGGTAACACCACCGCAGCTACCGGTAAAGGTTACGCCATAGGCGCAGCCGGTTTAACGGCATTGGCGCTCCTTTTTTCCTACACTCAAGCGGTAGGAATCAGCGCTTCCGATATCAGCCTGCTCGACCCGCATGTAGTTGCCGGTCTCTTCCTGGGCGGTTTATTACCGGCAGTTTTCTGCGCTATGACCTTAAAAGCGGTCGGCAGGTCCAGCTTCTCAATTGTTAATGAAGTCCGCCGCCAATTCAAAGAAATGCCCGGCATTATGGACAACACTGAGAAGCCGGATTACGCTAAATGCGTCGATATCTGCACCAAGGATTCCCTCAAGGAAATGGTTCTGCCGGGTGTTATCACTATTGTTTCACCGGTTGTGGTCGGCATACTGCTGGGGCCGGTAGCACTGGGCGCATTCCTGATCGGCGCCATTATTACCGGACTTGTCCTGGCTATCACATTTGCCAACGCCGGCGGTTCGTGGGATAACGCCAAGAAATGGGTGGAAACCGGAGCATACGGCGGCAAGGGTTCGGATGCCCATAAGGCTGCTGTCGTAGGTGATACGGTAGGCGACCCGATGAAGGATACATCAGGCCCTTCTCTAAACATCATGATAAAACTGATATCTATAATTGCGCTGGTGATTGCACCGGTACTGGTCGGTTTCAGCGGTCTTTTATAGTATCCTAAGTTAAAAAAGGATTACCCCGGCGCTCGGCTCCGATAGTGGTTTTCGGCCCGTGCCCGGGGTAAACTATTGTTGCATCATCCACAGATAAGAGTCACTCCACTCAGTATATGGATACGCTAAAATCCCATTTCGCTAAACCATCAGACTCATCTGCTATTATTACTTCATGACCAAACACCGATAACGAATCATCGCGCTCTGTGTCATCACGCTGTATTTTCAATCGATTCTACTCCATTGCCAATTCCTGCTTGCGGAATATAAAGTAACTTATCAGTATAAAAACAGCACAAAATGCAAGCAGCGTTAGTATAGACTGCGTCGTATCTGTAATAGTGTAATTCAAATATTCGCCATATATCGTTGAGTCAGGTGTTATGTACCCAAGTAAATACTGGGCATTGTAAGTAATGGTATATGCCAGCCATTCCGGCGGATTGGCGACTGTACCGAATTCTACCCCGGAATCAGAGATTGCCCTCCATACAACATTGTTCTCTATCTGCAGATAGACCACTCCGGCTATCATTCCCGCAACGGTAGATTTAAAAATGGTAGAAAAGAGCGCCGTAAATGCGGCATATGCCAGCAGTATCAGCGTTATCAGCCCCATCGATGAAAGAAGATACCCCGCTATATCCGAGGATATGAAATCCCAGGTCATTTCACCGGTGATCAGTCTCGTGGTTGCCATTCCGGCAATAAGGAAGTAGAGTGTTACTATGCAAACAAACAGCCAGATCAGGATGACAAGCGTAACATACTTGGAGCCGAAGTATGCGTTACGCCCTATCCCCCTTGCCAGCGTCTGGCGCAACGTCCCCCATTTGTATTCCGTACCGATAAACGATGCCGCCAGTATAACAAACGGCAGGCACAAGTACAGGTAGTTATTAAGGTTTCCAAACATCCAGTGAATATACTCGGGTAAGACTGCATCATCGAAAATATCACTGGAGAGTACTCTTCTGTGGGTGACACCATCACTTGAATATACTAAAGTTACATATTCTTCATCCGGGGCTATCTGCTCCACCGCCGCGGCAAAATCATCATAAGTAAGAGGGGAAAGAGATTCCAATTTTTGTTTTGCCGAATAATAATCATTCCATATAGAATTTGCCGTATACAAACAGAATAGCAGCAATATTATGTACGGCATCCACCTCCTGAGAAACTTGAACAGGTCTGCCAATACAAGCCTTATCATCTCTTTATATCCCCTGCATTACAGTTAATCATGGCAATATTCCTCCGGTATCCCTTAAGGGAATCAATTTTGATCACTGGTTAAATTCTGCTTGCGGAAGATAAAGTAACTTACCAGAATAAAAACCACGCAGTATGCAGCCAGCACTAAAACCGACTGCGTTGCATTTGTAAGGGTTTGATTCAAATAGGTCGATGATTCTCCCAAGCCGGGCGATATATACGCCATCAGATACTGGGCATTGTAACCGATGGTGTACGCCGGCCATTCCGGCGGAGCGGTGGTTACCCATTGGTCAAGCAGAGGATTATACATCGAGAATGCGGAATCGCTGATTGCCAACCATACAAGGTAATCTTCCATTTGCAGATACATTACCCCGGCTATCATGCCTGTAAAGGCCGATTTGAAGAGCGTGGAAAACAGGGCTGTAAGCATAGCGTATGCCAGCAGTATCAAAGTAACCAGCGCCATCGAAGAAAGAAGGTACTTCGCCGTATCCGTCGATATGAAATCCCACGATACTCCGCCGGTCACCAGCCAGGTGGTTACCATA
>JAAYAZ010000035.1 GCA_012719115.1 Dehalococcoidales bacterium | reverse complement strand
GGTGTAATTCGATAATTCAATATCCTTACCGCTTTCTGCATATTTATTGGCGGCAGACCGGGCTTTTTCCAGATTGGTATTATTTAATTTCTCAGGCATTTGTAACACTCCCGATAACCTTTTTCTTTGATGGTATTAAGCATGTCCAGTGGTTCGCCTTCACAGATTATGCTTCCGTTGAACATTACGTATCCGGTTCTGGCATTAACGTAGTTTAAGATATGTCCGGTATGCGAGATAATCAGACCGCTGTTAATCCTCTCACGAATCGGATGGATTTTTCCCAGCAGGTCGTTTATTAAAGAACCGATCAGTGAAATATTCTCCAGGTCTACTCCTGATTCCGGCTCGTCTAAAAGTACGAGGTTGGGGGCTTGCGCCGATAGTTGTAAAAGTTCCGAGCGCTTGATTTCACCGCCGGAAAAACCGTGATTGATGTCGCGGGAAAGAAAGTCTGTCATATTGGCTTTGTCCGCCAATTCTGAAATCAGTTCTTCGCCGTTATCTTTCTTTAAGCAGGCGGCTACCATATCACGCGTCTTTACGCCGCGCACCACCGGCGGGCGCTGAAACATGATGCCGATTCCCAGTCGGGCGCGTTCATCGACCGACATATCGGTTATATCCTTTCCCTTGAAAAAAATCTTTCCGCTTGCTACCTGATATCTCGGAAAACCCATTATAGTCATCAGAAGGGTAGTCTTTCCTCCCCCATTCGGTCCGAAGATAACCTGTGTTTCTCCGTAGGGGATAGTCAGGTTTACTTTATGCAGGATTTCTTTTTTATCAACGTTGACGACCAGGTCTTTTATATCCAAAAGCATTTCTTTATCAGCCTTTTCGGAATCCATAAAAAAACCTCCTCTCAGGGATGTTTATTTTTATAACGTTTGATTCAATAACAATAACAGGTTTGTCTCTGATTAAGCACAACTGTAATCGTTGTATCATAACATTATATCATCTATAAGTCCGATGGTAAAAAGATAGTAAACCAAATTGAAAAACTGCTAATCCCGGAAGAATCTCTGTTTATCGTAGTGAATGATGAGTGAATTAAACAGTATAGGGGTAATTATCAGTATGGTGAGTGATAGCTCAATCCTCCGGGGTTGTCCTCGTAAAGGCAACGTCCACGTATTCCTCTTCTTAAAATTGCTAATACTTTAGTTAAATGCTAGAATTCCGGCAACATGCTTGCAGTTGTAACAGGAGCCTCCGGGCATCTGGGGATGAACCTCGTCAATGCTTTACTTGCCGGAAACTGGCAGGTACGCACTGTTATACACGTCAACAGTAAACACCTCAAAAACCTCGATGTTGAAATGGTGCATGGCGACACGCTTAATCCCATGCTGCTGGAAAAGGCATTTAAGGGTGCCGATGTGGTATTTAACCTTGCTGCCAAAGTATCCGTTGTCGGTTGGAACAGGCCGGAGGTAGAAGCCCTGAATATCAAAGGGCCGGAAAACGTCATCGCTGCCTGTAAAAAATGCAACGTCGGGCGGTTAATTCATGCCAGTTCTTTTCATGCCTGTACTCAGTCACCCCACACTCAACCCCTCGATGAGGCACGTTCTCTGGTAAAAGACAAAAATGCCATTCCCTATGATTACTCCAAAGCCTGTGGTGAAACGCTTGTTCGCAGGGCAAGGGCAGAAGGAATGGATGCGGTGGTGCTCTCGCCTACCGGTATCATCGGGCCCAACGATTACGAGCCCTCTCACTTCGGAGCTATTCTGGTAGCTCTGGGGAGGGGCAGTATGCCTGTTATAGTCGATGCCGGGTTGGATTGGGTGGATGCGCGTGATGTCGCACAAGGACTGATAAAAGCAGCCGAAATTGAAAAGCCGTCCGAAAAATATATGCTATCAGGGGAGTGGGTCAGTTTAAAGGATATCGCAAAACAAATCTCACAGATTACCGGCAATCGTGCCCCGTTTTTTACCTCTCCGATGTGGCTGGCTAAGGTGGGGTCTCCATTTTCCGAAATATACAGCCGGGCAAGCGGCGGGCGCGCCCTGTTTACCGGTATATCTCTAAAGGCGCTCGAAAGCAATCACAGTGTCAGTCATGCCAGGGCGGCAGCTGAACTGGGATACAATCCACGGCCTTTGGGCGAAACTATAAAAGATACCATAGAGTGGTTTAATAATAACGGTTATTTAAGTTATAATCATAGACGGAAATAGCTATGGCAGAGTTTATTTTTGAACACATGGTTGTTTTTTGGGTGATGATGGCGGTAATCGTTTTCGTCTGTCTTTTTTTCTACACTGCTCCTTACGGCCGGCACGCTCAAAAATCCTTAACTCCCTCTGTCAAGGGTCCCGCCGGCTGGGTGCTGATGGAGATGCCGGCTTCGCTGGTGTTTGCCGCCTGTTTTCTGACTTTCTCCGGTGTCTTTACCGTTACCCAAATTGTCTTGTTAATAGTATGGCAAATCCACTATGCGCACCGTGCCTTTATTTATCCCTTTACAATGCGCAGTTCCGAAAAGCCGTTAGTCATCTGGATACTTTTAAGCGGATTTGTTTTCAATCTGATAAATGCCTATCTGAACGGTTGTTATATTACAATGAATCCTCAGCAGTATTCTGCCGGATGGCTGCTGGACGGTCGCTTTATTGCCGGGCTTCTGATTTTTATTGCCGGTTTCGTTATCAATCGTCATTCCGATTATATACTCTACAACATTCGAAAGAATAACAAGAATGCCTATGAGATACCGCAGGGAGGATTGTACAAGTGGGTTTCGTGCCCCAACTACATGGGTGAGATGCTGATCTGGTTCGGTTGGGCGATTGCCGCCTGGTCGCCGGTGGCGCTGGCATTTGCCCTGTGGACGGTTGCCAATTTAGCTCCCCGCGCCCGCTCCCATCACCGTTGGTATCAGGATAAATTTGAAAATTATCCGGAAGAAAGAAGGGCGCTGGTACCCGGCTTGTGGTAAGATAATTTATAAGATAGCAACCTCTCCTTGGAAAATAAAAGGGGGGAGGTTTACTGAATGTCATGCTGAGTTCGAACGATTTCCCGATTCATCGGGACCGCGTCGCTTCACTCATCGCAACGACGATAAGAAATAATGCGGGAGGGTTATGATTTAAATGTGGCAGGTATTGCAGCTAAAATCCCTCTCACACTCTCTCTCTTTGTCAAAGGGGAGTTGCCACGAATACCACATATATTTCTCTGTGATTAATAAATAAAAAGGCAGTAATTTAAGCGGAAGGGTTAAGGTAATGGAAATCGAGCAGGTTATCCTTTTAATTATCAACATCATCGGCGGGGCTGCCGTCCTCGGCAGCTACGTACTGGGAGTACGCGGCAAAAAAGGGTCGGCGGACAGGTTGTGGGGAGGTATGCCTCAAAAAGTCCGTCCTGTTTATTACATCTCGATGCTGCTCTCGGCTCTCGGTTTTTTCTTTTTCCTCTATTTCCTGCTCTTTACAGTCGCGACTGATACTGTGCTGATTGCCGATATATTTGGCTACT
>JAAYAZ010000034.1 GCA_012719115.1 Dehalococcoidales bacterium | reverse complement strand
GATTTCGGTCATTTATTTACACCTTCAGGGGATACGTCTTTAGGAGGATATTCCTGGTTAATAAGAGGAGCGGAATCGGGTCTATTTGTTGTTTTAATAGCACTGGGCAGCCGTATACTTGTCCACTTGCTTAGAAGACGGAAGCGATAGATTGAAACAGTGCTCTACCACTTCTTAATGCCATTCTTCTCTTTCTATAAACAATTGCCTCCCCGCCTTTCTTCTGCTATGCTTTAGCCTGCAATATGATGGAAGTGAAAAACCAATCAAGTCTTAAAAGCCGTCAGTTCGGCAGGTGGGATTATCTTAAAATCACCATACTTGTTTTTGCCACCACCGGGCTTTGGCAGTCGATGCATTCCCTCATTCTCCCCATCAGAATCCTTGATTTTGCCCCCGAAGCGGAAAAAAATACCTATCTCGGTTTGATGACCTTTGTCGGCCTGATAATCGCAATGTTGTTGCAGCCTGTTTTCGGAGCCATCAGCGACCGCTCCGGTTTCCGTATGGGTAAGCGCCGACCCTTCATAATCATCGGCGTTTTATGCCTTTTACTGTTTCTGCCCGGTATCGGGCTTGCCGGCAGCTATGCCGTGATATTTGCCATCTACTGCGTGATGCAAATCTCCAGTAATGCCGTGCAGGGGGCGCACCAGGGCTTCATTCCCGACCTGGTTCCCGAAGGCAAGAAGGGGCAGGCTTCCGGTATCAAGAGCTTTGTGGAGATGCTGGGTGGAGTAATCCTTATCTATATCGTCGGTAAATTGATGGATAACTATGCTGCCGGTGGTGGCGACCAGTGGCTGTGGTTTTCTCTTTTAATACCGGGAATCATCTTACTTGTATGTATGCTGGTGACGATCTTTACCGTCAAGGAGAAAACCGGAAGTGCGAAATCTCCGTTTTCGATAAAAGAGGTCATATGCAACACTTTTAAAATAGATATCAGGATGAATCGCAGGTTTTTATGGTTTCTGGCTTCCCGGCTGTTCTTTTTTGCCGCTCTGGGAATAATACAGCAGTTTTCATTGTACTTTTTAATGTATCTGGGGGTGCCCGACCCGGCATCTGCCGCGGCAAGGTTTCTTATCCTGGCGGTAGTCGGTATGCTGGTTGTGGTTTATCCGGCCGGCAGATTGTCGGATAGAATCGGGCGTAAGCCGATTGCCATAACATCAGCTTTTATCGGGGCTTTCGGCATACTCTTAATAATCCTAACCAAAGACTACACTATGATAATGGTCGCTGCCGGGTTTATCGGGGTGGCGCTGGGTGGGTTTTCAAGCACCAACTGGGCTATGGCCATAGATATGGTATCGACAGGGGAAGAAGCGCGCTATCTGGGAATTGCCAATATGGCAACCGCCGGAGCGGGAGCGCTGGCGCGACTTATCGGCCCGGTTATCGATTTTTTTGAAAAGCAGAGTTTGGGTATGGGCTACCAGGTGATGCTGTTTACGTGCCTCTTTTTGTTTGTGGTCGGCGGTCTGATTCTAACTCGTATCAGGGAGAAGATTAACCGATAAAGTCCAATAGAGCCTGCCACCCCAGCGCACCGGCCCAAGCAACTCCTGTGTAAAGAATAGTCCTGCCCAGCCAGCAGGCGATGAAGAATTTCCATGCCGGGTAGCGTAGTGCTCCGGCTATGCAGCCTACAACGTCGAATGCAAACGGAAAAATCGAGAGTAAAAAGATGGCGGGTGCTCCGTGTTTACACAGCCACGCTTCCAGTTTAAGATACCAGCGATTGGTTTTTGTGGTAACCAGCGCCTGCCCGCTGTAACCGGCCAGATAACCCGTTAATTCTCCTATGGCGGCTCCGATACCGCCGGTCAAACCTACCAGCGTAGCCGAGGGCAAGGTTGCGCCCAGAGCCGCTATCACCACGAAATTACCGACCGGTAACACCACTGATGCGTTTAATATGACGCTTATGATAAACGAACCGAGATAACCATAACCCTTCAGGTCCTCTATCATATCGGGATTATATCTATATGCCACAAAAACACCAACCACGATTGCTACGATGAAAATGAGCATAGATATGGGAAGAAGCCTTGTTTTGATCCAGGAAGGCTTGCACTGCGGGGGGGTTTCTTGCGAATCTTTGTCAGTTTCGTTCATGTCGTTTGATATTCTATCATAACAGGATAAGATATTAAAAAGTACCTTATTCGTTGGCTATTGTCAATTTGCGGATTGTTTCAAACAGGCATTTTCGGGAGAGGCGTCGTTTAACGGGTTTATTACAGCCGATTGACAACTATATTACATTTGTGTATTATTAGCTGGAATGTAAATATGCTATAAGCCAATGATATCCGATCTTTACTCCTCGTTCATCATCACCATTCATAAAGGGTTAGATTATTTCTTGGCAATTTATTACAGTTATTAAACTAAGGGGGTTTTAAAAACATGATAAAACCGGGTCCATTGGAAATAGGGCTAATTCTGGTAATCATTCTTATTGTTTTCGGTGTAGGAAAACTTCCGCAGGTAGGCGCCGCACTGGGTAAGAGTATCAACGCATTTAAGAAGGGTACAAAGGGAGAAGACGAGGAAGAGCAAGCCACGGAAGCTAAAACAAAGAAGAAAGCCAAGAAAAAGGCTCCGGCAAAAAAGAAAACTACTCAGGTAACTGAAAGCGCGTCAGAAGGGGAAGCCAAACCTGCGGCAGAGGAAACCAAACCTGCAGCAGAAGAAACTCCTGCCGATAAGGCGTAGTAGATTTTTCCGGGAGCGACAGATAGTTGTTGCCCTGAGCTGGATTCATTATTCCGGTAAGAATAGTTATTAAATGTATCCCCTTCCCTTAGGTTTGCAGGAAGGGGATATTTTCAAAGGGCAATTGATCGGCTGTGTTCCCGCTTTGAGTATTTGATATCATATTGTAACGGAGGTGAAGTACCGTTGCCGTTTAAAATCGGTCCTTTCGAAATAATAATCGTATTGTTGGTTATCTTTATCATCTTCGGGGCGGGGAAGTTGCCCCAACTCTTTGAAATGTTCGGTAAATGGAAACGTGATTTCAAGAAAAATAAACAGGGCGATGTTGAAGAGTTAGAGGAAACATCAACAAAGAAAGCAAAAAAGAAATCCAAAAAAAGTCAGGCATGATTTTCAATCGACTTGCGACGATACAGTCATCGGCATCGGTTGCCGGGATTTGTGTTCCTTTAACGATGGTAATATTGCGTTGGCAGGTTTTATTCAATAAAGGTAAGATTCCATTTCCGGTAAAAATTGAAGCTAAGAATGAGATAAAATAATGGGTTTAGACCTTGGTTTTTTAGAAATACTGGTTATACTGGTGGTTACCCTTCTCGTCGTCGGACCTGAGAAGCTACCCGAATATGCGCGCAAGTTCGGCAAGATGGTGCGCGACCTCAGAAAAATGACTAAAAATTTTACCGGAGAAGTAACCAAATCCCTTGACCTGGAAGATGATTTCGATGATTTAAAGAACACCGCTCAGGGGCTGAAGGGTTCACTTGATGAAGAATCTCTGAAAATTAAGAATGCTCTCGATGCGGAAGCGGAAGAGATTGCCAAAACTATTGATGATGAAGTCAGCGGTGTTAAAAAGACGATGGATGACGGAACCGCTGAGCTTGCGGATATGCTGGAAAAGGAATCACGTGAATTCGATACGACAGCCCGGGAAATAAAAGACCCGCTGGCGAGAGAAGCCCAGGAAGTGAGTTCTACGCTGAATGCGGGTGTCGATAAATTAAATAAATCCCTAAACATCGATAATGCCGCTCCGGCAAAACCGCCTAAAAAAACCAAAAAAACCGCAGAAGAAAAGCAGGAAGCTAAAAAGACCCCCGACATTCCGGAAGACCATTTCAATCCTTTTGACAGCAGTCAGTCGCAGACTAATTTAACACCACCGTCTAATGCTGATGCTGCAGCTCCGGATAAAAAGACGGATACTGAGGAAACAGAGCAATAAAGTGGTAACTACAGAAATAAGACGAGACCCGATTACAGGCAAGAGGATGCCCATTAAGGGGCACCTGGTGGAATTGCGCGACCGCATCGCCAAGTCTGTTATAGCTATGGTTATCACCACGGCTATATCGTTTATTTTTGCCAAAACCATGATAGAAATTTTAAAGGCTCCGGCGAGAGGAATTGAATTTCAGTCCATCACGCCGACCGAAAATATAGCCGTCTATTTCAAGGTTGCGCTTGCCGGCGGTTTTATTATCGCTATGCCGTTTCTGGTTTATCAGGCGATTGCATTTATTGCTCCCGGTCTTACCTCTAAAGAGAGAAAGACCATATTGCAACTTTTACCTTTTATAACCCTGTTGTTCGCCACGGGTGTTGCGTTCGCATATTTCGTCGCCCTGCCGCCGGCTATGGGATTCCTCGGTGGTTTTCTAGGGGATGTGTCCCCAAACGTCTGGAGACTTAGTGAATATATAAGTGTCGTTACGCGTATGATTTTATATGTCGGCCTAGTTTTTGAAACACCGCTTATTATCATGATACTGGCGCGTATGGGGTTGGTAACCCCGCAGTGGCTGGCAAATAAACGTAAACTGTGGATTGTTTTGGCATTTATATTGTCGGCTCTTATTACGCCCACTATGGACCCCATTAACCAGTCGATTATTGCTATTCCGTTGATTATTTTACTCGAGTTAAGCATTATCCTTTCCAGGTTTGTCTATAAAAAACGGGAAACCAAAAAGTCGGAAGAAGCTACTGAAAATGTATAAAGCCGATATTTGGATATCCCGTAATTCGGTAGTATAATATTAGTATAATTTTATTTAGCAGTTTTCGATGATATTTCGATAACCGCAGGGAATGGTGGATGGTCAGTCAGTATTGTCTTTGTTTTTCTTGCGGACGGGAAAAGGAATTCAGTCCCAACGAACCTGCCAGCGATGTGCTCGCAGGGTGGTTGATTGTGTCCGCTTTCAACGGTAACGGCTCTATTGTCAGATATAATTTTTGTTCTTATGAATGCCTTCAGGAATGGGTTGTCTCCCAGTCTTCGTTGAGCCCCGAAATATTTATGAACTCCCTAAACGAAGAGACCGGGAACAATAACTGATTACAGGGCAGGTCTTAATACGGCGGTTTTAATCGCTGCTTGCTAAAGACCTGCCATTTTCATTATAAATAAGCATACGGCTTTTTAATTAATAATATTTATAAGGAGAAATTGTACGATGAGCGAAATCCCCGAAATCGGTAAAATATCGGCTGATATATTCAGCGAAATCATATTCCCAAGGCTGGGAGCCGGCAGCAAAGATGTCCTGGTCGGTCCTATGCACGGAGTAGATGTCGGTATTGCCGAAATCGGGAACAAGGCAGTATCTTTTACCACCGACCCGGTATTTATCGTGCCGGAATACGGATGGGAACGCGCTGCCTGGTTTGCCATCAATATCCTGGCTTCGGACTCCGTCACCTGCGGTTTACCTCCCCGCTACCTATCCATAGATATGAACCTTCCGATGTCGATGACCAAAGAGCAGATGGATATTACCTGGAAGGTTATCCATTCCGAATGCGAAAGAATGGGAATAAACATTATTACCGGGCACACCGGCAGATATGAAAACTGCGGTTATCCGATGGTGGGCGGCGGAACGGTAATCGGGGTCGGGGAACTTGACCAATACGTCACCCCCCGTTTCATTACCGCCGGCGATAAAATTATCGTAACCAAAGGCCCTGCAATCGAGGCAACCGGTATCTTTGCCGCTATGCTGCCGCGCCTGTTGGAGGAGAAATTCGGCAAGGAATTCAGCATTCGGGCGCAGGATATATTTTACAAAATGTCGGTGGTGGATGATGCAATGGCTGCGGTAAGTGTCGGAGTCAGGGAGAACGGTATTACCGCTATGCACGACGCTACCGAATGCGGTATCTGGGGGGGGCTTTACGAAGTGGCAGAAGCAGCCGGCTTGGGTGTAAGGGTAGAACAGGAAAAAATCGTAGCTACCGATTGTGTGCTGGAGATATGCAATTTATTTGAAATAGACCCGTACGCATCTAT
>JAAYAZ010000033.1 GCA_012719115.1 Dehalococcoidales bacterium | reverse complement strand
GATTTTAATTGACCGCTCGATGCACCCAGCTTCTCCAGTGCGGAAGCCAGCCCTTCCGGATATCTGGTATACATCGCCGCAGAGGCATCAGCCAAATACTCCCTCTTTCTCGATATGGCAAAATATATCAGCTGTGCAAAAATAGGAGCCAGTATCATTAAAAGAAGAGCTACTATCATTATTATTCCCTGGGCAGCCCCTCCGGATGAAGAATCACGACGCGAACCTCCACCTCCAAAAATCATGATACGCGAACCGTACCACGATAACATTACAATCGCACCTAACAACACGCTGGTCATTGCCATCAATAAAACATCTCTGTTTTTTATATGTGATATTTCGTGCGCCATAACACCCTGCAGCTCATCCCGGTTTAACTGTTGCAGTAAACCGGAAGTTATGGCTACAGCTGCCTTATTCGGGTCGCGCCCGGTGGCAAAAGCGTTTAGTGAAGGGTCATCTATTATGTATATGTCCGGAGTCTTTGGCAGCCCGGAGGCAATACGCATTTCTTCAACGATATTATAGAGGCGCGGATGGTCATCATGTTTGATTTTTTTTGCGCCGGCAGAAGCCAAGAGAATACTATCCCCCTGAAAATATCCCACAAGCGTCATTATCAACCATAATGCAATGGCAATCAGCAAGCCTCCTATTCCGCTATCGAAAAAATACAATCCCAGAAAATAGCCGATTACGAATAGCAAGGCACCCATGCCAATAACCAGAACCGCCGACCTTATCTGGTTGGACCTAATCTGTTCCCACATATTGCGTTATATTCCTTTAACTAAAACTGACCTTGGGAGCCTCTCTCTCATTTGCGGCTGTAACTTCAAAGAACTCACCGGTCTTAAAACCACTCATTCCTGCAACAATATTGGAAGGGAACATCTGTATTTTATTGTTATAATTTAGAACCGAATCGTTGTAAAACTGACGCGAAAAGCTGATTTTATTTTCAGTTGACGCCAATTCTTCCTGCAAAGCAAGGAAATTCTGATTCGCTTTTAAATCCGGATAATTTTCGGCAACAGCCAGTAACCTGCTCAATGCAGAGCTAAGTTCTCCTTCAGCCTTTGAACGAGCTGCAGCTCCGCTGTCGGATATTTTTTGAGCCAGATTTCTGGCATTGGTTACCGCTTCCAGAGTTTCTCTTTCATGCTTCATATAACCTTTAACCGTTTCCATAAGGTTTGGTATAAGGTCATATCTTCTCTTTAACTGAACGTCGATCTGAGCCCAGGCATTCTTAACCTGATTGCGTAAGCGGACCAAACCGTTGTATGTAAAAACATAAAATAGCAACAATAAAACTACGATTCCCAGTAAAACCCAAAGTACAATTTCCAAGAAACACCTCCTAATTTAGTTCCCGCTTCTGCGGAATACTAGCAAACTTCCCTATATACGGAAGACCTCTCCGAGAAAGTTTATTACCTGTTGTTCAGCGTTTGATTCTTGCTGAATATCCTTTGAAGCATGCCTGATTAGTTGAACAACCTCCCCTCCGTCAAACCACAACCCGTCACCGTTAACACATATATCGATAATTGTCTGTGAAGAATCACCGATTTTTATTTTCCCCATTGTCTTTTTACATACCGGACACTTCTGCTTCTTTTCAGCAATATCTTCACTGGTCTTATTTTTTAATTTTGAAAATGTAAGGTCACAGTCTTGCAGGTTGTACTTATCTAAAAGCAATTCGAGTTCGTTAGCATCAAACCATACTCCTCTGCACTTAACACAATAGTCCAGTTCAATCCGGTCATGTTCGACATCAACCATTTCTTTCTTGCAAACAGGACAGAGCATTGCGGTACACCTCATCATTCATTTTAAATGGCTGTTATAATTGTGTCAAGAAGATTTACACATACGGCTATCCCAACAAAAAACAATAGAAATACGTAAGACAAATATTATTGGGGATTAAACGTGTGGCAAATATTTACTAAATATTTTATCCAAAATAAACGGATGCAGTCATTATACCATAAAAGTTTATGACCGCACCCGTTTTCGATTAATTATTTAAAACTGACTTTTAACATATGAGCAGAACACGAAATACACGGG
>JAAYAZ010000263.1 GCA_012719115.1 Dehalococcoidales bacterium | reverse complement strand
TCTTAATATCTCATCGTGATTTAAATGCGGTGCGAGGTGTGAATTGCAGTATATGCATCTCATATTGCAACGGTCTGTAATAGAAATACGCATATAATTGATATTGCGATGATAAGTATCAAAAAGTTGTGTCATGATGCCTCCGGCTTATTTTTGATATTGATTGTTATTTTGTCTTACAAATGCTACTCAAACAAATACCTCCCGAAGGAGGCATAATAAATCAACACAAAATATTATCCCCCCTTTCCAAACACGGGCGGTATAGAAGTTTCCCATATACCTTAACCGGCTGTAATCCATAAGCATAAAGCTGTTAGGCACTTACAACTCGGAGGGTTTAGTTATTAATAACTTTTTAAGATTACCGAATACTTTTGTTCAATATACTATTTTATACGAATCATGTCAACAATATACTGGAATGAATATACCCGATTGAATACACTATAGATTGTGATATAATACAATCGCAACAATAAATCCCCTGTATAATGTTGTCTTATTTGGGTGGTTTACTATGAAACAGGTCTGTGATATTACGGACAGTGTGGCATGTTTAACCCATGAGCAGGCTAAAAAGCACAAAATAGAGATTGTCCCGATGAAAATACTCTACAATGGAATTATATACAGGGACGGAATCGACTTATCTTCTAAAGAAGCATACAGGTTTCTGGAAAAAAGCCCGGATTCATTTTCTACTGCACCCTCAAACCCGGTTGACTATATCGACATATTTACCGAAAAGGCAAGAAAGGGCTATGACATATTATGTATCACCGTTTCCTCGCAGTTGAGCACTACATATAATGTAGCCAGAATTGCTGCCGATAATGTAAAGACAGCGGTGCCTGACGCCCAAATTGAGATATTGGATTCAGCGAATGCTACGGCATCACAGGGGTTTATAGCGATGGAAGCGGCAAAACAAGCTGCGCAAAACAAAGATTTGGCAAGTGTATTGAGTACTGCAAAAAGAATAAAGGAAAGGGTTAAGGTATATCTGGTTCTTGACACTATTGAACACGCCTATCGTACAGGCAGAATCCCAAAAATAGCTTCACAAATGGGTTCAGTGCTGGGTGTTAAGCCTTTAATAACAATATCTGACGGAGTGGTTCATTTTGTTAGCGCTGTCAGAAGCAGCAATCGAGGTATTAGTAAAATGCTAGAAATAATCAAACGTGAGGTCGGAGGTAACAGTGTTCATATGGCTGTAATGCATACAGATGTATCCGAAGAGGCAAACAATCTTAAAAAGAAAGTGGAAAGAGAGTTTAACTGCACGGAATTATTTATTACGGAGGTTAGTCCCGTAATCGGATATTCTATCGGGAGAGGCACACTTGCGCTGGCTTATTATCAATAGCTATTTACCGGATTGCAGAGCAGCAAAAAAGCGGTCCTGGTATATCTCAAATAATCCCCAGTGTTGTAATTCTTTTTTCAAAATACCCGGTGTAATTTTCCCCCTCGCAAGTTTTTCAAATAACTCTTCTATTATTAATCGGGCATCATTCGGTATCCCCGAAGAATCAATATTTAATAAACCCATAGCCTCGAATTGGTTAAGATTATTATACAGGGAACTCTGAGTGAGTTCGTAAATGAATTTTAAAAGGGAAACGTCCCAAAGGTCATCCTGCCCTACTATGATGGCTGATAGATTTTCTGCTTTGCCCTCGATTTCTTCATTAAGTTTATCCACAACTGATTCAATGCATTCTGAAAGAATGGAGAGATTTTTCGATTGATTGCTATAAGAATAGTATATTCCGGGCGAGTCGGCGCCGTATAATTGGCCGATTTTAGAAAAATAATTCTTTGCTTCAGAACTGAATCCTTCCAATCGGGACATATAATATGGTGTTATTATTCTGGGCTTTTCAGCTATGACATAGCCCTGTCTGACTATCGTTTCAGCATCAGTTGCTTCAAACTCGCCGTATATAGGTTCGGTAACCATATAATATTTGATATTGGTTTGCCCGAAAGTAGACAATTTCTGCTTTGGAAATCTTATTATTTTAGTATTGTCTGCTGCGTATTCTATTCTATCGTTGTAGTTGCTCATTGTCTTTCGCATAAAAATGGATTTATTTTATTTCTTTCAGATTTTGTTTATATTCATTCAGATAGTTGTTATACTGACTATCGATTTGAACTAAAACCTTACTCCACTCTTCCTGGAACTGGGGCAAACTTTCAATATTCAGCTCGATATTGTTACCCGCTCCAACCTTTTGTGCAAGTGCCTGCTCTACTTTGTTCTGAAAATCGTTTTTTAGCAGTTCGTAGGATTGTTCTTTCTGTTGTTTGCCCTGCGTGTTGTAATGTTCAAAGATATATTTAATCTTGTCGAATACATCCGTTACTGCCTTTTTATCCTTTTTTATAAAAAGCAGGTTATTCATGGCCTTCTCATTTTTCTCCTTAAGAATATCGTTTTTAGGCAGGTTGATATTACTGATAAATACCCTCTCTGCCCCCTGTAAAACGAATAGCCTTAACTTCTCATCATACTTCTCTATTTCGGATTTGATTTCCTTACCTTTATCCAGACATACCGCTGCCAGCTTCTCGCCTTCGGGTATGAATTTCCACTTTAATTGCTCTTCTTCAGAGGCCTCTTCGATTGCGGCAATCTTCTCCATAGCAATTTCGCGAAAGCTTTTGATATCAGCCATAACTCCAATCCTTTACTATTTATTATTTTAATGGTTACATTTATACTATAACAAATTAGTTTGCAATCATAAAGCTGTATTAGATATTTTTAATCCTGATACTATTGATGTTATAATCTACGCAATATTGGAGGATAATGCAATGTATTTCAATAATGCTCTCGAAGCCCTTGGACATACACCATTGGTAGAACTGCCCGATATTGTCAAAAATAAAAAAGTTCATATATTAGCAAAACTGGAAGGGCAAAACCTGGGAGGTAGCGCCAGCACTAAAGACCGCGTAGCGAAATATATGCTGGATACAGCTGTAAAAACAGGTCAGCTTAATGAGGATAAAACTATTATCGAAGCGACCAGCGGAAATACCGGAATATCTTTGGCTTGGCTGGGTAAAAAAATGGGTTACAATGTCACAATTGTTATGCCGGAAAATATGAGTAAAGAAAGGCAGCAGCTTATAAGGGTTTTCGGGGCTGAGCTTATTTTAACGGAAGCCGATAAAGGGGTGCTCGGTTCAATGAACACGGTTAAGGAAATGGTTTCTAAAAGCGATAAATATTACATGCCCGACCAGTTTGCCAATCCCGCCAATCCAATAGCTCATTATGAAACTACCGGTGTGGAAATACTTGATGACTTTCCTTACGATAAAATCGATTACCTTATTGCCGGTATCGGAACGGGCGGGACAATTGTCGGAGTAACTAAAAGGCTAAGAGAAAATTTCCCACAAGTTAAGACAATCGGAGTAGAGCCGCCGCCCGGAGATTGCATTCAGGGACTAAGATGCCTTGAAACATTCATACCACCCGTTTTGGATTTGAGTTTTGTCAGCGAGAGGGTATGCGTAACCAGCACGCAGGCTAACGAAGCTGCCAAAACACTGTTGAGAACTGAAGGGATTTTTTGCGGGCAGTCCTCAGGTGCTTTGATACATCAGGCAGTTAAAATCGCAAATAGCATCGAAGAAGGAAACATTGTGGCAGTGCTTCCCGACGGTGGCTGGAAATACCTGAGCCTCAATTTCTGGACAAAGCAGAGTTGATGCTATTTATTCTTTATCAGCCAGTACTCGAGGCTGTCTGCCAGTGCCAGCCAGCTTGCCTCGATAATATTTGCCGAGCTTCCTACTGTGTTCCAGTGGTCTGCACCGTCGGTAGATTCTATAAGCACCCGCACCTGTGATGCAGTATTTTTCGAATCCAGTATGCGTACTTTATAGTCCACAAGCTGAATGCAGGAAAGCTGTGGATATGATTGTATCAATGCTTTCCTCAAGGCTTTGTCCATAGCATTGACCGGGCCGTTACCCTCTGATGCAGTATGCATTATTTGACCGTCAACTCTGACTTTTACCATTGCTTCGGAAAGCGCTTCGTCACTATTATGAGTTGTGGGTGAACGCCTCCGGCTTTCTATTATTACCATGAAATCGACCAGTTCAAAAGGTGATTGATAATCTGACTGGGCTCTGTGAACCAGCAAATCGAAGGATGCTTCGGCATTTTCATATTGAAAACCACGGCTTTCAAGGTCCTTGACCTTCTCCAGCAATTGCTGCGCTTCCTTCCCCTTGGGAGGTAATGAAACACCGATTTGACTGGCTCTGTGAACAATATTGGATCTGCCTGACAGCTCGGATATTAACATGCGTGATTTATTGCCTACCAGTGCCGGGTCTATATGCTGGTAACTGCCTGACCACTTGCTTAAACCGGAAACATGTAATCCTGCTTTGTGGCTGAAAGCACTGCTACCGACATATGGCAGTGACGGATTTGGTTTAAGATTAGCCGTTTCATTTATATAACTGGCTACTTCAGAGAGTTTTGTCAGATTGTTATCGCTGATGCAATCTATGTCCATTTTAAGTTTAAGATTGGGAATGATTGAACAAAGGTTGGCATTTCCGCATCTCTCTCCGAAACCGTTAATTGTCCCCTGTACATGTGTAGCGCCGGCTTTCACTGCGGCAAGCGTAACTGCAACCGCAAGTTCGCTGTCATTATGAGCATGAATACCTATTGGTATCGAAGTTACCTCGCACACTTTTTTAACAGCGTCAAACGCTTCATCCGGCAGAGTGCCTCCGTTCGTGTCGCATAATACCAGACAATCAGCCCCCGCTTTTTCGGAAGCGATAAGAACATCCAGAGCATATTGTTGATTATCTTTAAAACCATCGAAAAAATGTTCGGCATCAATAAAAACGGATATCCCTTTGCCTTTCAGGTATTCGGTTGAATCCGTTATCATATTTATATTTTCTTCCAGGGTGGTTTCCAGCACCTGCGTTACCTGTCGGGCTGAACATTTTGAAACAAGTGTGACAATATCGGTTTTAGCTTCAACAAGTGAAGCCAGTGTCGCGTCGTCCTCTGCTTTTCCGTTTGCCCTTCTGGTGCTTCCAAAAGCAACCAGTTTGGCATTTTTTAAATTCAATTCATGTGCTTTATTAAAAAATTCGATATCTTTGGGATTTGAACCGGGCCATCCGCCTTCTATGTAATGAATACCCAGCTCATCAAGTTTACCGGCAATATTCAGCTTATCGACAACAGAAAAGGATATCCCTTCTTTTTGCGCTCCGTCTCTCAGAGTTGTGTCGTAAAGCTGTATAGACATATAACTTTTACCTTATATCCTTTCGGCGATTAAATCACCCATCCGGCTAGTGGTTACTTTAGTTGAGCCTTCACCCATTATATCATAAGTTGCATAATTTTCTGATAGAACCTTACTGATGGCATCCTCAACAGCCGCTGCTTCTTTTGAGAGTCCGAATGAATAATTCAGCATCATAGCCATACTTAAAATTGTAGCAATCGGATTGGCATCATTGAGTCCTTTATGACGCGGTGCGCTGCCATGGCTGGGCTCATACATTCCGAGTGTTCTTTCGCCGGCTTTTGGGACACCCGCCAGGCTGGCAGATGCCAACATTCCCAGCGAACCGCCAAGCATAGATGCTTCATCGGTCAATATATCGCCGAATGTATTCTCGGTAACCAGGACATCAAGATATCTTGGATTCTGTATAAGCCTCATGGCACAGGCATCAACCAGCATATGTTCCAATTCAACATCCGGGTATTCCTTTGAAATTTCAACAGCAACCTGTCTCCATAATCTTGAGGATTGAAGAACGTTAGCCTTATCTACAGATATCAATTTCTTTTTGCGGGTGCGTGCAATCTCGAAAGCAACTCTTACTATACGCGCGATTTCATGTTCGGAATACAACATCGAATCAATCCCCCACCTGCCGTCACTATCTTCCCACCTCTTTTTGGGTTGCCCGAAGTATAAACCTCCTGTCAACTCTCTGACGAAAATGAAATCGACATCCTTTAGCACCTGAGGTTTGAAATTGGTGTGGTCCAACAATGAAGGATAGGAACACACTGGTCTCAGGTTGGCAAATAAACCCAGTTCCTTGCGGATTGCCAGTAAACCATCTTCCGGATGAACAGGCGCCTGTGGGTCGTCAAATCTCGGGTCACCGACAGCGCCTAATAATACTGCGTCACTCTTTTTACATTTATCTATAGTTTCCTGTGATAAGGCAGTTCCCTCTTCATCAATAGCTACGCCACCGATAAGGGCGTATTCACAATTAAACTCATGCCCGAATTTTTTGCCGACGGCATTCATTACTTTTACCGATTCATCAATTATCTCCGGGCCTATGCCGTCACCGGGCAAAACAACAATGTTAAATTTCATTTAATCCTTCTCCAATCTATTTCTTGTGTATTCGATAAGTCCGCCGGCTGAAATCAATTCCGCCATAAAATCCGGATAAGGCTCAGCGGTAAACTCTTTTCCGTTATTTAAATTTTTAATTTTACCATTTGATAAATCAACTTCCAGAATCTCGCCGCTGTTTGTGTTATCCACAGCTTCACTGCATTCAAGTACCGGTAAACCGATATTTATGGCGTTGCGGAAGAAAATGCGTGCAAAACTTTTAGCAATAACACATGAAACACCGGAAGCTTTAATGGCTATCGGCGCATGCTCTCTGGAGGAGCCACAGCCAAAATTGGTAGTGGCAACTATGATATCGCCACTATTGACCTTACCGACAAATTCAAGGTCTATATCTTCCATACAGTGCTTTGCAAGCTCGCACGGTTCGGAAACATTCAGATAGCGTGCCGGAATAATAGCATCCGTATCGACATTTTCTCCGTACTTAAAAACCTTCCCTTTTAACATTAAGAGGACAGCTCCTTTATATAATATACTTAACCAATTTATATTCAGTATCAGATGATAGACTGTGTATTAAGCACTTTTTTTGTAAACCGCTTCATAATTTTGACATACAAGAGATTTTTCCAGTAACGAATGAATCTCCTCAAAGCCATTGGTATCAAAAAAGTCCTGAACTTCATCTATATCTATGCTTTCAAGCCCGAAGCTGAATCTGGAAACTTTATCCATCTCGGATATTCCTTCCGGATATATAACCTCGGCATAAACAACGTAGCCTCCGGGTTTTAAAACACGACTGATTTCGGAGAGTGCTTTT
>JAAYAZ010000262.1 GCA_012719115.1 Dehalococcoidales bacterium | reverse complement strand
CGTTATAAGTGTTTCCGACAATATAAATAAAATCACCGTTTTTCTTGAAATCCATGCTGACCGCTTTAGAGCTGTCTTTCATAACAGCCATAGCCGAAATCAGTAAAGTATCCGGAATGGCGATGGTAGTATCCCGATAATGGAACTCGTTGTTCAAGCTGTCTTTTCCGGATATAAAAGGGGCGCCAAATGCAACCGACATATCGTAACAGGCTTGGCAGGCGAGCGCCAGGGTACCCATTCTTTCCGGCTTATTGGTATTACCCCAGCAGAAATTATCCAAAAGCGCCACTCTCTCAAGGCTGCCGCCGACCGAAATAATCTGCCTTAAAGCCTCGTCTATAGCGGAAGCTGCCATCCAGTAGGGGTCGATATCGCTGTACTTGGAATTGATTCCATTGGATACTATGACACCCATATCCGAATCCAATACCGGCTTGATAATCGCTGCATCCCCCGGTCCGTCGTTATTTTTACCTACCAGAGGTTTTAAGACGCTTCCGCCCTGTACCTCATGGTCGTATTGGCGAATAATCCATTCCCTGCTGCAAACGTTCCACGAGCCGAGTATCTTAAGCAGAGATTGCTCAATATCCGGGCGCTCATCCTTGGGTTCGATACGACTTGCTTTGCACCACAACGCCTTTAGTTCCAGTTGTGGGTGACCTTCGTGCAAAAACTCCATATCAAGGTTGCAAACAAGGTTATCGTTATAAAAGAGCTGCAATCTCTTATCACCGGTGAACTCACCGATTACCGTAGCCTCGGTATTCTCATCGGCAAAGAGTTTCAATAATTCGTCTGCTTTATCCGGGGGGACTGCCATAATCATTCGTTCCTGTGATTCAGATATCCAGATTTCCGAATAGGATAATCCGGCATATTTTAAGGGTACCCTGTCCAGATACACTTTAGCGCCTGTTTCGGCGCCCATTTCCCCTACTGCCGATGAAAGCCCGCCTCCGCCGCAGTCGGTTATTCTTACAAATAATTCTTTATCTCTTGCCTGCAGGATGGTATCGATCAGCTTCTTTTCCACGATGGGATTGCCGATTTGAACAGAACTGAAAGAAACTTCGGTGGAATCCTTATCCAGTTGTTCTGAAGCAAAGGTAACGCCGTGGATGCCGTCGCGGCCGGTTCTGCCGCCGGCAAGCACTATCAGGTCACCCGCTTTTTGTTTGCCCATCTGTGAATATTTTTTGGGCATCAGCCCGACTGTACCGCAGTAAACCAGCGGATTGGCGGTGTAGCGTTTATCGAAACATATGGCACCGTTTCCGGTAGGTATGCCCAGACGGTTGCCATAATCGGCAACGCCGGCACGCACACCTTTAAGCATACGGCGCGGGTGCAAAACACCTTCCGGCACATCTTCATAAGCCATATCGGGATTACCGAAGCAAAAAACATCGGTGTTGAAAATTGGTTTGGCAGACAGCCCGGTTCCAAGGATATCGCGCACAACGCCGCCGACACCGGTGGAGGCTCCTCCGTAAGGCTCGATGGCGGAGGGGTGGTTATGGGTTTCAACCTTAAAACACAGAGCCCATTCATCATCGAACTCGATTACGCCGGCATTGTCTTTAAAAACAGAAAGACACCACGGTTTATCAAGCTCTTTTGTGGCTCTGGCGATGGTGGATTTTAGCAGGTTATCGATTATTTCCCCGTTGAAGTTAATTTTACCCTTGAAAGTCTTGTGGCAGCAGTGTTCCGACCATGTCTGTGCCAGCGTTTCCAGTTCGGCATCAATCGGATTGCGACCCAGCCTCGAATAGTATTCTTTTATCGCCTGCATTTCATTTTTATTAAAACCGAACTCGGCAGCGATGGCGTTTAAACTGTTATCATCCGCATTCAGAATATCAATATGCTTTAATTTGAATTTATATCTGGGGCTTTCGGAAAAAACGACCGGGTTATCTCCTACAATATGCTGAATTATGGGGTTTACCAGCAGACGACCGCATATAATGTCCATATCATTTTTATCGAGGTTCCCCTTAATCAGATAGCGCTTTGCCGTCTTGATAGCCTTAACTTTATCTATCCCCAGGTCTTTTACGGCTTTCATCGCCGTTTCTTCCACCGGGTCGGCGACACCGGCGTTGTAAGCTACCTCGATTGAATGCAACCCGTCTTCACTGCTTTTATCTATAGTGGAGTCGTAAGAGTAATCCTGTGTTATCGGGTCTGCCAGAAGGCGTTTGCATATCAGTTCAAGTTCTTCTTTTTCAAGTTCCGCGTCCAGCCAATAAACATCGATTACACGTACGTCGGAGACATTGTTTATCCCAAGGTCTGAAATGCCTTTTAACAATCCCTGTCCTGCGGAATCGGGCAGTTGCTGTTTAATGCAGACTTCTATTCTATGCATCGGCAATTTCCGAAGCGTAATTTAATATCTTTTCCATACGGATTTCTACCATCCTCTCGATGCTAACAGCTGGTCTTCGGGTATCTGTTTGATTTCGATTCCGGGCATTGCCTCTCCGAGGTCTTTGCTGACCTCGGCAAT
>JAAYAZ010000032.1 GCA_012719115.1 Dehalococcoidales bacterium | reverse complement strand
GTACCCTGCAATCATATATAAATTCGGCTGCCGAATATACTTGCCTGTAAGGCACGATGTAATCTTTCTTACCCGCAATCAATAATACCGGCATTAAAAGTTCCTTAAATCTTTCGGTAATTACATTGGTCTGCCCGCTGAAAGTGGCCGTTTTTCTGCCGATATCCATTTTTATCTTCGGCAAGGGGTCCTTAAACTGGATATGAGGGCGAATTCGGTTGCTGATAGCTTTCAACGCCTTGATAATATAAGTGGCTATGCCACCGAAAACTTCGATAACGAACGGGTTGGAAGTAATCCTGAGCCATAAAGCGATTTCTTTCCCCAGCCCGAAACTGTTTAAGGCAATCAGTTTCTGTATGCGATGCGGATATTCCAGGGCATAGTGCAATGCCAGACTGCCTCCTACGGAATGCCCCATTATGTAGAACTGCTCTAAATCGATTTCTTTGGCAAAGTCCTCTATAAAACTGATATATTGGGCAATATCGAATTGGTCATTGGAGGATTTGCTTTTACCGAAACCGGGCAGGTCCGGAATATATACGGTGTAATGCTCGGCAAGCTGTATGGCAGTATTCAGCCATGACTCCGCCCCTTCACCGCCGCCGTGAATAATGAGTAAAGGTTTGCCCTGACCGCCGGTGAAATAGTGTGTATCCAATTGGTTTACTGTGATATGTTTGCTGTAAAGTGTGTTGTTTATTTTATTAAATTCCTGTCGATAAAAATTATAGATGTACGAATATACAATACATACACTATATAAAGTATCTTATTTCGGTCGGTTTGTCTGTGATTTATATTACACATCAAACGGTAAAGAAATATAAGGAGTAGCGATTGGAGTTGAAGTGGAAAAAGAGGATTACGATAATAACCGCGGAACTTTATACTTAACCTATATTGTACCATATTATCGGGTTATTCCAAAAAATACGATTGTCCGGTCTTAATAAGCTTTCTGATACTTTTTATGTTCTCTCAGATGGGTAATGATATCTATAAATACTTTGAGAATGATTAATAACAACAATCCGATAAGAGGAGAGCCCAGCAGCATAGTTAGAAATCCTCCGATTATGATGGTAACCTGCAGGATGACGACTCGTCCGTAGGGCTGATACATTAAACCGGTTATTTCAGCCTGTTTGTATTCATTTTTGCCGATGTAATTCTGGAAAAAAGATAACCCGTGACTGACCAGAAGCAACAGCGTCCCCCATATTAATCCGTTGTTAATTACCTGCTGCCATAAAGAACCGATATCCGTTGAGCCGCTGTCGGCAAGTCTGCTTCCGAATATAGCAACCACAAAAATGCCGTGTACCAGTGTGAAGATGCCGTAATGGAAGCAGAAAAAAGGAATCATAAAAAACTTTGCGGCAGTTTTGGCATTCTCGGAGGATGCTGTAAGCATCTTTAAGACGGTGTAAAAACCGATGACCAGGTTCTCTGTCCAGAAAAATAGTAGCAGGGGAAAGACTTCCCAGTTGAAAAAAATCACTCCGGTGATTGGATAGATATTGGCAATAACTAACGCCCAAACCGAAGTCTTCGAAAGATTTTGCTTTTCGAAGAGAGTTTTAACCGCAGCCACTAAACGATTGCTCATCAGATATTATACTTATATTAAAAAGATATCTTTTGTGAATTGTAGCATAAAAAAGAGCATAAAATACTATATTTACAGGACTTTTTCTTATTTATATAATAACCGATGAAAATGCATCCGGGCGGTGGTATAATCAATCCGAAAGTTGCGGTGGGGAAGGAGGAAAATCGATGTATATTGCAGGTCTTATTCTGACGCTGGCAGGCTGGTTGTTTCAAGGATATGAAACTGTAATCAGAAAAACACACAGAATCAATATTGTTCTTCCGGTAACTTATTTTGCAGCCTGTATTCTCTTTGGCATAAATAGTTTCCAGGCAGATGAAATTCTATTCGGCGTTATAGATATCGTTATAGCGGCAATTATTGCGCTGGTGATATTTATTTATATCAGCAAGAGATAGTTTGTTTTCGCATCTTACAAAAGACCGGGGAAACTTATACTGTCTTTCGCATTATGATTCGAAGCCGCTTATCTCGGGTTTATGGTAGAAAGCGGCTTTTTATTCGGCTAAAGGG
>JAAYAZ010000261.1 GCA_012719115.1 Dehalococcoidales bacterium | reverse complement strand
TCACTCTTTTATTAGTGATTCTGCGGCCTGTTATCATATCTTAAAATACAAACAAAAAAGCACTGCCGTTTTCAGACTATAGGTATTTCCCTTGCTAAGATTTATATTCATAATGTATAGTTTGATTTATGACCGCGTTAAATGATAAAAAAATCTGCTTCACTATCGATAAACCTCAGCTTGCCCTGCTAAGTACAATTAGAGATTGCCTGTATGAATCCGGTATCAAGTGTTATCTTGTTGGCGGATTCATACGCGACAGCATCTTAAAAAGAGGTATCGATGATATTGACATTGCCATTGCGGCAAATGCTCTTGATTTTTCACCGGAACTGGCAAAGCGGCTAAACGGCAAGTATATCCCGATGGATAAAGAAAACAAAGTGGCTCGCATTATTCTGAAGGATTTGGCAAGCAGTAAAATACAGCACATCGATGTTTCTACTATTATCAATAATATAGAAGACGACCTGTCGAGGCGTGATTTTACCATAAACGCCATAGCCATTTCGTTGGAGAAGATTAGTGCTCAGATATGCAGTTCCGATATTGTCGACCCTTTTAACGGACTTGACGATATCAGGGAGAAAATCCTGCGGGTAGTGAGTGATAAATCCTTTGAAGCAGACCCTCTGAGACTTTTAAGGGCTGTTAGACTGGCAGAGGAAACAGGATTCTCTATCGACAGCGGTACAGAAGGTTTTATAAAAAAACAAACCGGACTGATAAACAGTGTTTCCGCAGAAAGAATCCGCGAAGAGTTGTTAAAGCTACTGGCTAATCCTCATACAGGAGACCTCTTCCTATATGTGGAAGAATTGGGACTAATAAGTGCCATTATACCGGAATTGATACCGTCTAAAGGACTTGAGCAGCCGAGCGAGCACTACTGGGATGTGTTTACCCATTCCGTTAAAACCATCGATGCCGTAGATTATATAATCGGAAACGGCAAATGGGAATATAGCAGTGATGCTATCCAGGCCGTGCCATGGTCTTCGGAACTGGAAGGCTATTTTAACGAAAAAATCAGTTCCGGCAGTACGCGCCTGATACTTCTTAAGCTGGCAGCGCTACTACATGATATCGCCAAGCCGAAAATGAAATTTATCGACGAAAACGGAAAAATCCGCTTTTTCGGACATCCCAAAGAAGGCGCTCCTATTGTAGCTGAAATTATGGAGAGGCTACGCTTCAGCAACAAAGAAATCAGGATAGTAGAAGAAGTTACCAGACATCACTTGCGCCCGACCCAAATGACACAGATGGGTATGGTTACCGACCATGCCATCTACCGTTATTTTCGTGATGTCGGCGAGGTGGCTATCGATACCCTTTTCTTTACACTGGCAGACCATCTGGCGGCACGCGGGCCTACACTTGACCTTCTAAACTGGCAGCAGCATACCGCAGCCGTGAAATACATCCTTGAAAAACATCGCGAACAGGCAAATAAAATCGCATTACCGCGTTTAATCAGCGGCAGAGATATTATGAAAGAGTTCGGGCTGGAAGAAGGACCTCGAATAGGAGAACTGCTTGAAGCTGTAAGGGAAGCACAGGCAGAGGATAAACTGGCAAACAAAGAGGATGCTCTTGATTATCTCAGAAGATTACTGACTGAATGAGTCGATAATTGTTTATTTTATATCAAAATAGTGTATAATCTAGGGAATTTATAAAAAATTATTTCTGCACAATATTATTTTTACAGGTTGATTAAATGACAAAAAATAAATCTCTTTATATCGTTTTATCCATTTTACTGGCTGTCTTCCTGCTGGCATCCTCTATAGTGTTTCCCCTTGATAAAGGCTTGTTGGGAAACCTCGGTGTTTCACTGGGGCGTGACCTGCAAGGTGGCACATATTTAGTTTACAAAGCCGACCTCTCATCTGTTGAAGAAGGCACCGAAGACGACATTATGAAAGGTGTATCCAACGTAATTTCCAACCGCATCAATCCCCTCGGTGTTACCGAATCATCGGTTGAAATACAGGGTGACAATCAGATAGTGGTGGAAATACCGGGTGTCAGCCTGACCGATGACCAGAAAACCAGCCTCGGCAGCACAGCACTGCTTGAATTCCGTGAACTGGCTACCGTAGACGGAGAGGAAACATGGATTCCGGCAACCGG
>JAAYAZ010000260.1 GCA_012719115.1 Dehalococcoidales bacterium | reverse complement strand
TCACAGCATATCCAGGCTGGTCTGGAGATGATCATCTCCAGCATCATTGCTGACCCAAGTGTCATTTTCATTAAAGGCATGAAGGCTCTCGAGCGCATCCGCGAAATACACGACCCAGACACTTACGCTCAAAAACTACGTGAAATCTACCAAAAAGCGCTGACCTAATAGCCAGGCTCTCTCTTTACAACGGGACTTTCAACGAAGCAATATGCTTTGTCAATATAAGTTGAAATTTTTTATTTCAATACCAAACGTAGATAACATTGATTTGGAAATTATCTTCTTACCATAAGTCCTCGATGGGTGATCACTTAATTAAAATCACCCCTATATCGATAAATAATATAGTCATTTGCTTCGTCAAATCTCTCATAATGTGTATTAATCCAATCAAGAACTTCTTCAACGTTCCGGGAAAAATTAACTACAAAACGCTGGCTTTGTCTTTCCATCGGGTCTATAGCAGGAATTTGTTGAGACAAATACCGATGGCCATCAAGGATTAATAAAGGAGGTTCTTCCTGTAGATTCTCAAAGAACTTGTCCTGTACTGCTAATCCAATCTCTGAATCATTAATTCCAGGATAAAACAATGCGCCTTTTATCGAATCTCGTTGTGCCATTATATTGATACCTGCTTGACCACCAAAGACTAATACCTTGTCTGATTCATTGGTCAAGCTATTGACAACTTTTGAAACAGAATCCTGGTAATCGAAATTCGTATTAGGGGGAATTAGATTTGCAGCAAGCAAATTTGCAGTGCTATAAACCATGTCAAATGAACTTGCGATCGCGACAAACAGAAGAAAGCCCAAAATAAATGTAGAATACTTGGTTTCACATTTCTGACGGAAACTTGTTTTTATTGCTTCACTTTGAATGATTGATAGACCAAATGCGAGCAATAACATGACTGCAGGTATCCAACAGATAAAGTAATGCCCATACCCTCTTCCAGAAACAGAACTCATAAGAACTTCCATCGGAAAAGCAAAAACTGTGAGTAATATGAAAGGATCAAACACTTTTTGCTTAAGACCTAGGACTAATTTTCTAGCTGCAAACAACCAAAGTGTAATAAAAACATAAAACCAATTATTAAAAATATTGATCGCAGGTCCAAGGCAGTTGCTAAAAGAATTATTCCTTGATGTTGAATAAGCGAAATTGTAAAGGATGGAAGCATCAATCATAGCCTTAAAGTTGCCGTTCATGATGAAATAAAGAGAAGTAGGGATAGCAACGGTCAGTGCACCGATGATTAAAAAGCTCAAGACCTTCCAGAATTCAGCCGCTTTTTGTTTATTGAAAACGCAATATAGTGCTACCAAAATTACAACAGCTTGCGTGCCAATGTTATTCGCACGTAATAAAAAGTTCAAAAAGAAAGTAACCCCCATAATATAGAAGGGCCAAAAGTTTTTTTTTGAATTGTTAATGTAGAATGCAAATGCTGCGATTGCTAACCATGTGAAAAGGATAGAATATTCCTCGGTGTAATTACCTGTTCCGATAACGAATTTTAGAAAGTAAGAACCCATAACAATTGTACCGAGGGCAGGTAAGAAACCATACTGCCGTTTTATGATCCAATAGGATAAAAATAGTGCTGATGAAAGAAAAGACAACTCTATAAAGAATAGTCCCCAACGAGAATAATCACTGCCAACACCAATAGCGTTGATCCAAAAGATAAGAGGTCCTTTTGAATCCCAGATATCTATATAAAGTTTGGAACCTGATCGAATAGTTTTCCCTACGTAAAGGAAAAAACCTCCATCTCGGCCTGGTGGATTCGAATTAGGATTAGCTGCTGATAAAGTTAGTATACTTAAAACAAAAACAATCAATATCATTAATCCAGCTTCTAAGAATTTTTTGTTTTTAGAATTCAGAATTGTATTTTTTCGCAAATTTACCCACTGACTCTTCTTTCCACAACTAAGCAATTTTCTTTCCATAGTATAATCCAAAAACTGAAAAACTAATAAAAAGGATAATTGTCAAGGTAAAATGGAAATGTACTATACAGATTCTTGTGTTGTTAGTTTCTGTTTGCCATTGTTGTACATCCAATAATTGAGATCGATAACCTTACTTGAGCTCAATAAGGTATCTCAAGTGTTGAACCCTTTTTCGATTTTGATAAATATAAAAAACTAAGATTGCACAACGCAGATGGTGGTGAAGAATGGCTCAAAGTGTTACCAATGAATATGGATTTAGCGTTATTATTGCTACTTACAATGGGGCTCCGATCATCGAAAAAACTCTTACATCCTTAAAAGAAATACACACTGTTCCTGGTTTACCAATGGAGATTCTGCTCGTTGATAACAATTCCACAGATGACACAATTGAGCGAGCTTTATCTACTTGGCAGGGAGACTGTGAATTACGCGTTATGAAAGAACTTCGCCAGGGAACAGGATACGCTAAATATCATGGAATGAAAGAAGCGCGTTATTCTTACCTTGGAATAGTTGATCAAGATAATTGGGTGGACGAAAATTGGTTGGAGAAGTCCGTTCAATACTTGGATGAAGCACGAGATGTTGCGATTGTTTTCGGGCGTGGCATCCCAGTCTTCGAGGCACTAAAACCTGAATGGTTTGATCGTTATGAGAATAATTTCGCCGTGGGTCGTCAGCTTTCTCATAATGGTGTGGCTGTGTCAAATCATTTTTTTTATGCTGCCGGAAGTGTTATGCGAAAGGCAGCGTTTGATGAATTGAATTCTTTTGGTTTTACACCTCTATTGCAAAGCCGAGCCAGAGAAACCCTCCTTTCTGGCGAAGATACTGAATTGCAAATCTTACTCTATTTATTAGGATGGAATTTGCATTATCAGGATGACCTCAATTTCTATCATATTATGCCTACTAAACGACTAACGAGAGATTATTTTATAAAACTAAGGAAAGGTTTAGGTGCAACATCTGTCTATCTCAATCTTTATCGCAATTATATGGATGAACACTTTCAAAGGTCCCAAAGGCTTGATATGGGTTGGGAAGCTTTGCTGTTTGATTCCTTTAAAAGGTTAATCAACGATCCGGCTGCAATAATCGGTAGTTTTTTTTCTCGGCACACCTCAAATTATCGGGTTGCTAAGTTTTGGTCTAATCTGGGTGAATTTGAAGAAAGACTCCGCGTCTTTTCTGTTCTGAAAACCATTAAAGAAAATCTCTATTCTTGGCTGGATTCAATGCCGAAAGTATATCGTTCCTAACAATAGGTGTAATTCAATGGAGAATAAAATATTTTTTAGAATAGTTATATCTTTTTAAACTATGTTAAGAATAAGTTGCATTATGATAGTTATTGCTCGAAAGGTTTATTAACGGCGGACATGAAAATCGGTGTGCTTTCTTATCGTTTTGATTATTATCCGTATTTACGTAATATTCTTTACAAACTGCCGGATGCAAAGTATGTTCCGATTAGAGATCTATATAGCTGCCAGCGCAGAATAGCTTTATCACTCAATCGTCGTATTGGAAAAGAGGCTATCCCCACTTTTGATTTGAATAATCAATTTGATGATTTTGAGTTAAATAAAGTAGATATTCTGCATCTTTTTAACGGTGTTAGCTATGGGGATAAGCCTTGGATCGCTCATTTTGAAACGGTCATTCCCCGGTTTACAGATCTGATGCAGCGCTATCATGGCATGAATAAAGCCCAACTCAGAATGACACCCCTTATCCAGCGTGGTTTCAATGCGCTGTTGTCTTCTTCCTGCAAACAAATAATTGCGTTGTCCGAAGCAGCCGCAAATATACAGCGAGATTTACTCTCAGAGTTACCTTTTGGGGAAGGTGAGGTAATTCTTAAAAAAATGACTGTATTGCACCCTGCACAAGAAATATTAGTTGAACAGCCCACTGAACGACTTTATGACAATTTCCATCCAATTCGCTTTATCCTGGTTGGAGCTGGATTTTTCCGTAAGGGCGGACGAGAAATTTTGAATACCTTTGATCATCTTATCAAAAAAGCAAATGCTCCTATCAAGCTTGTCCTGGTCAGCTCTTTGCGGTTGGACTCCTATGCCACCAAAGATACACAATCCGATATTGAATGGGCAAATCAATTTATCATAGATCACTCAGATTGGATTGAGTATTATGAAAGTTTACCTCACACCCAAGTAATGGAACTCATGAAGTCTTGTGATGTCGGTCTATTACCGACCTATGCCGACACGTATGGGTTTTCGCTTCTTGAATCACAAGCCTGTGGTTGCCCTGTAATAACCACCGATATTCGGGCTTTGCCTGAAATCAACAATACTGATGTTGGTTGGCTTATCCGCGTTCCCAAAAATGACCTTGGCGAAGCGCTCTACTCAACCCCAGAAGAGCGTGAACGACTCTCACAGCATATCCAGGCTGGTCTGGAGATGATCATCTCCAGCATCATTGCTGACCCAAGTGTCATTTTCACCAAAGGCATGAAGGCTCTCGAACGCATCCGCGAAATGCACGACCCTGACACCTACGCTCAAAAGCTACGTGAAATCTACCAAAAAGCGCTGACCGATTAGCCAGTCTCTCTCTTTACATCCCGGCTTTTACCAAACGAGTAAAGTATAATTAAAGAAAATTCCGCCGAAGGAGTCTGATATGATCGTCACTACTAAAAAGCTTTTTGAACATGCCTATGGCAAGTATGCCATTGGGGCTTACAACATCAATAACCTGGAACAAATCGTTGGTCTCTTCCGGGGCAATCTGGATTCTCAGGCACCCTTTATTGTCCAGATCAGCAAGGGCGCTCGCTCTTACACCAATAAAG
>JAAYAZ010000031.1 GCA_012719115.1 Dehalococcoidales bacterium | reverse complement strand
TTATCTTTATTCTATGCGGCGACTGCCTCGGCTTCTGTCAGTTCTCCGATATCGATATCGCGTTTTTTGACTGTCATACCTTCGGGACATGTGAACTCAAGTGCAAATTTTTGTACAGTGCCGGGAGCGATATCTCTCAATTTCAGGGTGCGCACGCCGATGGGTTCTTCATTGGCATCCAGATAGGTTACCACTATTACGGCATCGGTTTTGGCGCTGCTGACATTCTTTACCAGCCCGCTCAGTTCTTCGCGCCCTTCCGGCAGCCTCTTTACTTCATTGCGGCGCAGCTGCACTTTTTCCAGTTCGGCGGTTACCGTTTTAATCAGCTTGACGTTGTAACTCCTGATGATATCATCTTTGACGCTGGTGGTCTGAATTAAAAAGGCGCGGCTGGTATTGCGCAGGATGTCGGTTTCGGTGTGTTTCAATGTAGAGATATAATTGCCTTCCGCATCGAACAGGTCGACAGCGAAGATGGCGGAGGCGATGCTTTCGCCGGAAACATTTCTTACGGCAAGCTCTATTCCCCTTTTTATAAGTTCAATACCGACATCGAGCATACCGGTATCCTGAAAACTGTGCCTTAAAATAACCAGCCTCTGGTCGCCTTCGGCTTTCGGAACCGGTGTGACAACCATTTCCTTGATGTGTGCATCATAGCTGACGATATCGGCTTTATCAGCTTTAGGGGTCATAATTCTCAGGTTATAGGTCTTGCCGGCTTCGAAATCGTTTATACTGCGTTCGATTGTGTCGATGACGTTACCTTTAGCATCGAAAAGTATTGCTTCGAATATCAGCTTTCCGATGCTGGCTCCGGCGTTATTTTTGAAAGTGAAGGCTACCCCCTTGCCTATCCCGTCCTTGGTCGCTTTTTTGAGTATAAGCGAATGAGATATGATTTCGACTTTTTCGTTGCCGCTGACGACGGGGTCGGGCGCCTTGCGCGCCATTTCTGCCAGTTTTTCGGCAGACGGCAAACCTTCCCCGCTGGTTTCGTCAAAATTTTTAAGCAGGGTATCCAGGTCTTCTTCGTTCTGCTCGGGTGGTGTCGGATTAACTTCCTTTACATCTTCTTTTTCGGACAACTCAATCCTCCCTATAGGATATTTTATAAAACTAATTCGATATTAACTAAATATATTAATAATGCTAAACCGTAATGTCAGCCGTTTCGCCGATATCTATGTTATATGTCTTTACTGTTTCTCCGGCAGGAGGGTGGAAAAGAAGGCTGAAATTCCTTACCGAACCCGGCTCGATATCTTTTACCGGTAAGACCATAGTACCCAGTTCTTCTTTTTTGGCATCCAAAAAAGTAACGGCTACCGAAGCGTCTGTTTTAATGCCGGATACATTTTTTACTATACCCGAAACGTTTATGTCGCCGTTTGGCAGGACTTTTCTTTCATCTCTGCGCAACAGTACCTTTTGCGTATCGACTGTAGTTGTCTTGGAGGTTATAATTTTATAACTCTTGGCGGAATTGTATCCGGTAATGCTGTTTATCGGTATTATTACGGCGCGGCTGGTGTTGGGCTTGATATCGGATTCAATATGCCTTACCTCGCCCATTGAACTGCCCTCAGCATCGAATAGTTCGGCATTGAATATGGTGGTGACAACGGTTTCGGGAGAAACGTTTCTTATGGCAACTTCTATATCTTTATTGAACTCATCCGTTTCCTCGTTTGTGCTTTCATGAAAACCATGCTTAAGCACCTCAATCCTTTTATCTCCCGCAGCCGTAGCAACAGGAGTGACAGCCATATTGGTGATTTTTACCTCATAACTTTTGACATCGGCTTTTTCGGCAGAGGTGACTATGCGTAAAACTCGAGTTTTACCGCATTGAAAATCGGTTACCGTTTTTTCAACGGTGTCTATGACATATCCCTTGGCATCGAACATAACGGTTTCCAGTATAAGTTTACCGATAGCGGCAGAGGCAATGTTTTTTATCTCCAGATAAACGCCTTTCCCCGGGCTGCCCTCGCCGCTTTTGGGCAGAACTCTATGCGACACAATTTCTACCTGCTCGTTGCCGGTAGCTATCGGTTCGGGCGCTTTGCGTGCCATTTCAGCCAGCTTTTCGGGTGAAGGCAATCCCTCCCCGCTGGTTTGGTCAAAATCTTTAAGCAGGGTATCAAGGTCTTCCGCATCATTTGCAGACCGGATATCCTGAATATTATCCATCTCTGTCACAGTTGCATCCCCTTTCCACAGTGCTAATCAATAATAGCTATAAACATTTGGGTTATTTTATATCTCAAACAATCGCAGTGGCGCCTGAAAATCATATATGGAAAATTGACGCTACGGCTTGTGATAATTATAATTCCTCATTGAACAAAACACAAACGTAGTTTACATTTGAGGCTCATTCACACCGACTGATATAAAATGTTATAATTAGAGATGGCAATTAAAACGATAGCTACTAACCGAAAAGCCTATCACGATTATCATATTCTGGATAAATATGAAGCAGGGCTGGTGCTTACCGGAACCGAAATCAAGTCAATTCGTTCGGGGAGGGTTAATCTGGGCCAGGCTTTCGTTAAACCGGAAGGCGGTGAAATATGGCTGATAAATGCTCATATCGCCCGCTACGAAGCCGGAAGTTATATGAGCCATGAGCCGACGCGTACCAGAAAGCTGCTTTTGAATCGCAAAGAAATCAGGGATCTTATCAGTAAAACAAGCGAAAAGGGTTCGACGCTGGTACCGTTGAGGCTGTATATTAAAGGTCATGTAGCTAAAGTGGAAATAGCGCTGGCAAAAGGTAAAAAGCAATACGATAAACGCCAGACAATTATACAGCGCGATGCCGAAAGAGAAATGGACCGGACCATCAAAAGCCGGAGAAGATAAATATCTTTAACAATTGAATATGGGGACGCAAGGTTTCGACAGTAAAAGTTAGTTACTGGATTGCAGGTTGAGGTTGTCGCAGCCCTCATTAAACAGGCGGCAAAAACATAAATGGCGAACCTGAAATGGTTCTCGCTGGCTAAAAACAGCTAGCGCATCCAACCTTACCCCACCCCGGCGGGTAGGGATTGGGTGTCGAAATGTCGGGGTGCCGTTGTCCGAATGCCGATACGGATAGCGAAAGACTTATCGGCTGGCTTGGCTGAACTCGGTCGGCAGAGGTCAGTCCGGCGAGATTAATGTGCCGAATAAACCTGTAGCATATTCAGGGCAGCTTTTATTGGACGGGGAGTTCGAATCTCCCCCGTCTCCACCAAAAAGTAAATTATAATTTAATATAATAATTGACATAAGCATTATTCAACTTTTGCATAAAGAATCTCCCGGTCGTCGATAGGAAGTTAAATGCGGCGTAAAATTCTATTAGGAATTATTGGCGGTGCTGTTTTTCTTATTATCGGCTTGGTTTTGGGGTTAATTGCCGGTATGAATATCGGCGGCAACTACTTTGTTGATTTTGAGTTTGGCGGTGTGCGCGGCTATGAGGCAGTAGGCAAAATCGGTGCCATTTTGGGTGCTGTTTTGGGAGCAGCAGCCGGAGCGATACTGGGAGTTAAACTGGCAGGCAGGTTGGGAAAATAGGTTAGAAGTCATATTTGATGCCGGTCAACAAATAGTAGAGGTTTTTACTGATTATACATGAACGGACTTTAAATTTATCTCATTGAAACCTGCTAGTTGTTCATACAGAAATAAATAAGTAATTTGGACAATATATATGACAGATGATAAAAATCTGGATGGGCATCGGAAAAGACTGCGCGAAAGATTTATCGAATCCGGTCTTACAGGCTTTGCCGATTACGAAATCATCGAATTGTTGCTTACTCTCGGTTCCCCCCGCAGAGATTGCAAGCAGCAGGCGAAAGAAGCTATAAAAAAATTCAAGACGCTGAGAGGCGTACTGGAAGCCTCCCCCGAAGAATTACAGCAGATAAAGGGCATCGGCCCGCACAATTCATTTGGCATCTCGCTGGTACATGAAGTCGCAAAAGAATACCGCAAGGACTGCATCATCGAAAAACAGGCAGTGTCTTCTTCGCAGGAGGTATTCGATTATCTCTATCATTCTATGAGAGGTTTGAAGAAAGAAATATTTAAGGTTCTTTATCTGAATAGCCAGAATCATATAATAGAAATCAAGGATTTATTCCAGGGTACGGTCGACAGCAGTGCGGTTCACATCCGCGAGGTAATCGAAAGCGCCATTAGATATAAAGCTGTCTCTTTGATATTTGTACACAATCACCCATCCGGAAACCCAACCCCCAGTCAGAGCGATAAAGATTTAACACGCGACCTGATTATGGCGGCTGAGGCAGTCGGTATAAAGGTTTTAGACCATATTGTAATCGGGGACAACAAGTATTATAGTTTTACCGGTGAGGGTTTAACAGAGCGTTATGAAACGGAATTTCTGGGGATAAAAGCAAGAAATCGCATCTAGCGATAAACACTTATCGTTGCTGAAATTCAGTTTCGGTTAACCTCCCGGAGGGTGATATGATTAAAATCTTTGCTTTGGCTGCTTGTATTCTGATAGTTTCCTTTATGGCAGCCGGTTGTGCCGGAGGTAGCCTGAAAACATACAGCGACATCGACGATACCATAGAAGTAAAAGTGAACGTTGAATTCGTTATCGCCCTTGATTCCAATCCGACAACCGGGTACTCGTGGAAGGCGTCTTATGAAGCATCGGAGTTCGAGTTGATATCGGATGAATACCGACAGGATGAAACAGAGCAAATGATGACCGGCGCCGGCGGAACCCAGTATTTACGCTTCAAAGCATTGAAAGCCGGTAATTTCGAGATAACAATGGATTATCAAAGGCCATGGGAAGATGAATCTACCCAACAGAAGGTATTTAACGTCACTGTTTCGTAGAGGCGCCTTCCAGTTCAAGCAGCTTAATTTTTACATCCAAGCCACCGGTAAAGCCGGTTAAATTTCCGTTGCTGCCGATAACCCTGTGACAGGGGATAATCACAGGCAAAGGATTTTTGCCAAGAGCACTTCCAACTGCCCGGGTTGCCTTCGGGCTGCCGACCTTTTCGGCTATCCACTTATAACTTCTGGTTTCCCCGTACGGAATCAACCTTGTCGCAGCCCATACGGCTCTTTGAAAAGGAGTGGCTACGAGAATATCCGGCTTGTCGGGGAATGAGATATTTATCCCGTTGAAGTACTCAATAAATCTTTTTTCCAAGTCGGCAAACCTGTGCCGGGAAAGGACAGCCTTGTCTTCGGATAACTCCGGAAGTGAAAGCGCTTTTTTCTTATCAATTTGCGGCAGGCTGCATTTTATCAGCCCCTTATCCGAGGCAACTACTGAAATCCATCCTGCGGCAGTTTGAAAGACAGTATAATATAATTCCATATAACGCCTCTTAATCCGTCTTATTTTAAGTTGTAGCGGCTCTGGTGACTGCCTTGTGGCAAAGCCCGGCCCGTTTCTAATAAATATTATTTACCGGATATCTCTTGCCACTGTCAATCCCCAAACCGAAACGGCTCCGGCTGATTTTAGAGCTTTGGCGCAGGCATCCAATGTGGTGCCCGATGTCGCTACATCGTCAATCAATAAAACGTTTTTTCCACAAACACATTCATTTTTGCACAAAAAAGCACCGGCAAGATTATAATGTCTTTCATGTATTGACTTTGCAATAGCCTGTGCAGGGGTATGTCGATGGCGAATCAGACAGTCTTTTTCAATTTGGACAGCGGTAAGCTTTCCGAATTCCTTGGCCAGCAGTTCCGACTGATTGTATCCCCGTTCTCTCAACCTTTTACGATGAAGGGGAACGGGAATAATAATATCGTAAGGCAGCTCATTTTCCTTTGCAAAATCAGCCATCATAATTGCCAGAGGTATGGCTATCGCCCTCAGATTCCGGTATTTCAATTGGTGCACTGCGGAGCGAATTGTGCCTTCAAACCGGAACGGAGAACGTATTCCGTCAATGCAAGTCTCGAATACCGGGCAGTTATTGCAGGGAGTGTCAAGCGGCTTGCCGACACCGCAAAAAGGGCAGACAGGCGGTAGTATCCACGGTAATCGATTATAACAGGCAGCGCATATCAGACTGCCCTCTTTCCCGCATTCGATACATCGCAGAGGGAACAGCAAATCCAGCGCCGTCTTTTTTAATCCCTCCAAGACAGGCAACATTTCATGTCCAGTTTTATTATTTTTATCTAGAAATATTTAACTTTTAGCTCTGCCGGGTACGACCGCCCACACCGTTCAAAATAGGTTCGTTTATATAAATATCCCCGTTCCTGATTTTCAGGTTGTAACCGCAATCAGGATTGGTACAAACCCATGCTTTATAGAGAATAGATGCCCCCTGGCTTCCGAAATCAGAAAGGGGTACCAGATTTCCGCTGGCGCATTTTTGGCATTTTGGAAAATTAACTTGTTCCACGAAGTCCACCTCCCGGCCGAATTTATTGTCTAGAGTATACATCAGTTGTCAATTTGTTTACAAGGCTACGGCGGTTTAATTGGTATTATCGGCAAGACTGAAACCCGCAAAGGCGAGTCGGGTATAGATAGCCCTGCGCGGTGTCAGCACGCTTTTCATCAGGCTTAAACCCGTAGCTTTAATAGAACAGTTTATTTCTGCATTGCTTGAGATTATAAAATCCCCGAATTCTTTACGTTCCTCAGGCGAAGCTTCATCCCCGACGCGTGCCAGCGTCAGGTGCGGTTTAAAACCTCTTTTTTCGGGAGGGAAGCCGATTTTCGTTATGCTGTTTTCCAATCGATTATAAAGATTGTCCAATACATCGATTTCTCCCTCCAACCCCACCCAGACTACCTGCACCCGCTGCGGGTTGGGGAACACGCCTAATTGTCCTGTACTTAGACCAAACGGCTTTATGCCATTGACAGCCTCTGTCATAGCCTGTTCAATCCTGTCTATCGCTGTTGCATCGATATCCCCGAGAAATTTCAAAGTCAGATGTATGCTGTCGGGCGAAACCCATTTAATGCGGGGCTTTTCCACTTTTAATTTCGACTGCAATCCTGCAAGTTCCGTTTTTAAGCTCTCGGGCAATTCTATAGCAATAAATGAGCGGATTTTTTCCATAATCAGGCAATTCCCAGTAATCGGCGTGCGTTTTCTCCCAGAATCTTCATCTTGGTAATATCGGACAAATCCTGTAGCAGTATCTCTTTTATGATGCGAGATTGTTCTAATAAGGGGTAGTCACTGCCGAATAGAATCTTGTCTTCTCCGACAAGTTCGCTAACCTGCCGATATATCAGAGGTTTATAGAGGAAAGGTGACGCGGCGGAATCGAAATAGACATTTTCGAGTGCCATTTCAACCTCCGGCATCAATGCGTAAAACGGTAATCCTCCGACCCAGTGGGCGCATACCACAGTCAATTCCGGGTGGTTGTAAATAAAGGAATAAAGCATCTGAGGGGTTACGGTTCCTTTACCCGGATACTGATGTCCTACCGGCTCGGAGCTGTGTGTCAGCAGAATCATATTATTTTTTACCAGCGAATCGACAAACGGCTGCATAAAATCTTTATCGTCGATTGGCAGCATCTGAATATCGGGTCTCAACTCCCCTATTCCTTTGGCTCCTCCGGCAGCGCATCTTTCTATTTCTTTTACAGCGTTACCCATTGACAGTGGCTGGACACTGCAGAATCCGACCAGTCTGTCGGGGTATTTTTTTATGGATTCAAGAATGTAGTCATTGGTTTCGACACAAAGTTCATGGGCTGTCCAGCCGATGTTCTGCACTACGGAGATATCTATCCTGGAAGCGTCCATGCTTTCGACAAGTTCTTCAGCAGTAATCATTTTTGCTTTCGGGTTCTCATAAAGAGCGGCAAAACAGGGGTCGCAGTCTGTGTAACTCTGGCGGTTCTCTATTACTTGGGGCGGGAAAATATGTGTATGAAAATCGATAATCATAATTGTGATGATAATAACAGAATGGGGGGTGAATCACAATCCCAGATTCAAAATCATTTAGAGAAATCTCTTTTTTAAGCCTGCCTTAACATTCGGATTATTTCACCCAGCTTGGGGGTTTTTCCGTACATTAAGAGGAAGGTTCGGAATATCTTGCCGGCTAAAAATATAGAGCCGATTATTGTCAGAATCATCAGAGCCATACTGGTTATCAGTTGCCAGGTCGGGATATCGGTTATACCCATGCGCATTATTACCGTAAGAGGGGCAGTCAGTGGAAAGATAGTAAAAAACTGAGATAATCCGCTGTCCGGAAATTCCATGATATGAGCTATAAAGAAAAACGGCACTACCGCCAGAAGCGTAAATACGGTTGAAAACTGTTGGCTTTCGCGGGCGGTTGCTCCGATTGAACCGGCTCCTGCCATAATAATGGCAAAGAGTAAATATCCCAGTATAAAATAAATAACGCCGATAATCAGAAAGTCGGTTGCTATGGTGAGCCCGCTCAACAAACCGCCGATAGATGTTGAAGCCATCTCGGCAATAAACTTGGCGGAAATAAGCCATACTACAACCTGAATAAGTCCGGCAACTCCCAAACCGAGTACCTTACCGGTAATAAGCTGGGTAGATGAAACCGACGAGAGAAGAATCTCCATCACACGGTTTTCCTTCTCCTCCCCCAGTCCCTGTAACAGGAAACCCGATGATGTGAATATAGCCATAATCAGCAATATGCTGAAAATATACGGAACAATAAAGGAAGTAAACCCTCCCTGCTGTCCGGACTCCCCACCTTCCGGTGTCAGTGTTATACTGCTCAGGTAAAGGGGCGATGCCACACGGTCTACAATACTGCTGTCGACTTTTCCTTCCAGGATATTATTAACCAGAAACCTTTCGATGGCATAATATACTTGGCTGGATACATCCAGTTCTCTTGTAAGGGTATATCTGGTTACATTACCGGTAGTCATATAATTTTCCGGTATCACAAAGTACTGGCTGATAATGCCTTCGGTCATATTATCGAAAGCTGCTTGCTGGCCTTCCTGTGGAATCAGTGTCACGTTACCGTATGTCAGGTGGTTGTCAAACCCACCCGGTTCGTCCACGTAGCCAACCTTAATTTCCTCGATTGGAGTTTCACCATCGGTTCCCTGTATGAGGCTAAAACCACCGATTATCAAAAATCCCAGCAGCGGGAAAGCCAGAGTCATTAGAATAAAGGATTTTCGCTTTATGGTGGTGAATAACTCGTATTTGAAAATAGTCTTAATCTTATTCATCGCCGTCTCCGTTTACTCCGGCAATGCGGATGAAGATTTCGTGCAGGCTGGGAGTGCCGATTTCAAAGCGGTTTACGGTCACTCTTCTATCGATAAGCTGCTGCAGGATATCCTGTGGCGTTGTATTGCTATCGAGAAAGAATTCGGTATATTCGTCCCTTTGGCGGCTTTCGGTTACTCCTTTTAAGCTGCCTATATTGCCTTCATAAGTAATAAAGACCGAATTTTCACGATATTGATGCTTGATGTCATCCAATTTGCCGTAGAGAACTTCAGTTCCCTTGTTAATCATAAAAAGACGGTCGCAAAGCTCTTCGACCTGATTCATCTGATGCGTGCTGAAAATAATCGATTTCCCCTGTTCTTTCAGCTCCAGTATCAAGCCTTTTAAAAGCTCTGTGTTTACCGGGTCGAGGCCGGCAAAAGGTTCGTCCAGTATTACCAGAGCAGGATTATGAATAACAGTTACCAGAAATTGGATAAGCTGCCCCATTCCGCGGCTCATCTCTTCGATTTTCTTATTCTTGTGGGGCAGCATTCCGACATGCTCCAGCATTTCATCTATGCGTTCGTCTGTTACTGTTATACCTTTAAGCGATGCCATATATTTTAAGGTTTCCGAAACGGTTTGTTTTTTATACAAACCTCTTTCTTCCGGCAGATAGCCGATTTTGTTCTTGGTGTCCTCGCGGAATTTTTCGCCCAGAACATAAACATCTCCGGAATCCGGCTTGATGATATCCATCATCATACGGATGGTAGTGGTCTTTCCGGCGCCGTTAGGCCCGATAAGACCGAATACCTCCCCTTTACCCACGGAGAAAGATACATCGGACACCACTGTTTTCTTGCCGTAGGTTTTATAGATGTTTTTTACATCCACGGCTATAGCTGACATCTGACCGTTATTCATCATCTTTTATGTTTAGTTTATCTGTAAATTATTCTTCCTGCTCGGCTTCAGTTTCCTCGGCGGCTTCCGCTTCTTCAGTGGCAGGAGCTGCGATTCCTTCTTCCACTATCGCCTTAATTCTGGTAATTTTAACAACTATCTGTTCAAGGTCGGCTGTGGTAGCAACATCATCACCGAGTATCAGATCTTTTACAAAAATAGCGTCTCCCGCATCTTCCAGATTACTGATATCTACTTCTATGTGAGGCGGCATCTCTTCGGGAAGCGCCTCTATTTGGATATTGTTCATTACTTGTTCCAGCATATTGATTTTTGATTTACCGGCGGGTGATTCTCCCGTAAGATAGATGGGAATATCGGCAGACATCTTCTCTGTTTTATTTACCTGGTAGAAATCGACATGAATTAACTGCCCGGTTATGGCATCGCGCTGAATTTCACGGATAAAAACGCTGCGAGGTTTCTTTTCCTTTTCAATCTCGAGGTCAATCAGCCGTGTAGCACCTTCTTTGAAAATAAGTTTTTTCAGCTCACTATTATCACACTGCAATGCGAGGGATTCAATTCCGTTTCCGAATATGTGAATCGGTGTAATTCCCTGTCTGCGAAGAGATTTCGTGCTTTTGCCGAAAACCGTTCTTTTGGATGCTTTCAATTTTATATTACCCATTTCTGTCTCCTTAAATTTCTTAACGCCATTTATCAGTATCAATTAAAACAGGAAAGGACATAAAAAGCAATATTTGAATATAAAAAACGAATACATTATGTCAATATGCTATCTATGATCTGCACAATCAAAAATACCGTCAATGGATTGTCTTGACTATTCCTCCGGTCTTTGTCAATCATTTGATTCTGTATGTTAGATGCTTAATAGCCGAGGTTACACAATAGTTTATTAAATAAGCCGCCAGTCCTTATAGCCCTGCTGGATTATCTGGAGGTACTCGGGCGAAGGTTTCGATTCATCTGCCTGAAGCTGCCCTTTTTTGATGTAGGTAACGGCTTCTATTGCATCGCCGTCCTCATTATTGACGATAACCCTGATACGCTCAAAATTTCCCGGGCAATCCTCAGCCCGGTCGAGTTTCCCCCAATCCGTATCCGGAACATCGTAAATAGCACCCATTACTTTATCACCGGCGGAGCGTTTTATGGTGGCTATACCGCCGCGCCACCGGCGGGTCCAGCCCGTAAACATCAGCCGGTAATTATGCAGGGTGGCAGTGTACAAAGGGCGGCTCTGAGGGGACGTTGCCGCCATTTGTTTCTTGTTTAAATTGGTTGCGTAAGCAAAATAATACATAGTATTAATCCAGTGAATAAAGAATTACCAGGACTCCTAAAATAATCAACCAGGACGCCAAAACATAAACTCCCTTTTTAGGCCAGACCATTGCTATTATACCGAACAGGACAAAAAGTATTCCGGCTATCATTAAAATCGGCGGTGTAATATCGAACATGCCCGGTCTCCTTTTAGAGTTTAGTTGTATGGTACGGGTTATTATAATAGTTTTTCCCCGTTCTGGCTAGGGGTTGTAGGAGTCCAATATGTTTCTGAACTTTTGCAAGGGTAATCGGACTGATTAACCTATAGGAGTTGATATTGTTTTATCTGAGCATGAAACTGTTGTTAAGGATTTGGGTGCTGTATAAAAATAATACATCCTGTCCTTTTGTAAAATCGATGTAATTATCCAGTAAATCGGTTGATATGTAGCGCAGGTCAACCATAGTTATCTTAGAGTATCCGCCAAGAAGCAGCGGAGCGATACTGCTACCGAAAGAATCGCGAAAAAGTATCAGTTCTTTATCGCTCGCGGCTTCCGGATTCTCTATTGTAATCAAAGCCTTGGCGCCGGAAAGAAAAATGTCATAAGGGTCTACGCCTTCAAAAAGCTCTGTCATATAGACTTTGCTTTCAGTCATTGTTTCGTAATCGTAAACGGTAGCTTTTTCCAGCATTGCGTTTGTCAGATAAAAAAGAGTATCCGGCGAAATACTCAGAGCAGCCTGCCCGTATAGTGCTCCGTAAAAGGGATATAATTCTTTTTCCGTATATTCAAAGTCCGATGCCGGATAGCGGTTTGCCATACCGGCCAAAATAATATCGGCAACATCTATAATCTTTTCCTGGCTCCAGTGTATATCTGTACGGTAATAATCATCAATCGACAAATGAGCAAATAAGTCTATATACTGCATATCCAAGACATTATTTTGCAGAATCTCCAGCAGCCTGTCATAGTCCATTGAAGGATATCCGTATTTATCAGCTATGAAATAGTTTTTATCCGGTATTACGGCGTAGCTGACATTCAGTTCTTTCAGATAGCGTTCATAAACCTGATTGAGCTTCTCTGCCGCGTTCAGTATTGCCTTTTCGTCAAGCGGGTACTCTATTTTATTGATGTTTCCGTCTATAATATAAATACCGTTATTGTCCTTTTGATTTAACAGGTGCAGCCTTGTGAATGCTTTTAATCCCCTGAAGGTATCGCGGAAAACGAACTGGTCGAGAAAATATTTTTCATAATCGCTGAAAAACTGACCGTTCAATAGTTTCTCCGGAGAATAGCCGGGCGGCTGCAGAAGTTTACGTCTTTCAAAATATGAAAAGTCCCCGTCCGGTTTAATGGTGTTAACCAGCATAAAGCCGGAGGTAAGCATAACAAAACAACCCACCAGTATTATATTGATAATGTTTTTATTCATTTTCTCTCCTTAGCTTCAGGCTAAAACCGGAAGTAAATAAAGGGATTGAACGACCCGTCAATCAAGTACCCGGTAACCAGCAGTAAAAGAACAACATGCACTGCCGGTTTAATAACATTAAAAATTTTCTCTGCGCTTGCATAAACCGTCAGTTTTTGGGAAATATTTTTTAGCAAAGGGGTAGCTCCTATTGCTGCCAGAATAAATATAAAGGCATAGCTTTTGAGATAGTAAATTGTTTCGGCATTTGTAAAAGGCGCACCGGTCAGACCGAACATCCCTTTCAGGTTTAATATTGCTTCACCCATTCCGTCGGCGTTAAAAATTACGAAACTGATAACAACAGTCAGAAGCAGATAAAAATGACCGATAGCGGATGGCAATTTGGCAAACAGATTCTTCAAGAAATATTTCTCAATTACAAGGAATAGAGCAAAGTATAATCCCCAGATGACGAAGTTCCACTCTGCACCGTGCCAGAAACCGGTCAAAAACCACACCACCAGAATGTTCCTGCCCCATTTCAATAGGTTTACGCGATTGCCGCCCATCGGTATATAAATATAATCCCTGAACCATGTACCCAGTGATATGTGCCATCGCCTCCAGAATTCGGTAACGCTTTTGGCGATATAGGGATAGTTGAAGTTTTCCAGAAAACGGAATCCGAAGATACGCCCCAATCCGATAGCCATATCGCTGTAACCGGAAAAATCAAAATAAATCTGCAGAGTGAAGGCGATTGCCGCCACCCAGAAGAATAAAACGGATTTTTCATCGGCGCTATTGAATAAGACACCGATTTCTCCCAGTGAGTTTGCGATAATCACTTTTTTTGCCAGCCCGATGATAAAGCGGTTGATTCCCCAGGCTACGTCGGAAATAGAATGAGTCCGTTTGTCTAAGCTTTCTTCAATGGTACTGTAACGTACGATGGGACCGGCAATCAGCTGCGGGAACATCGAAACATATGTGGCAAAGTTAATAAGGCTCTTCTGTATATTTACTTTACCGCGGTACAAATCGATTGTATATGAAAGAATCTGGAAAGTATAAAAACTGATGCCTATCGGAAGCAGAACATTCAAAGGCACAATCGATGTATCGAATATCGAATTGAAGTTGTTTACGAAAAAGATATGATACTTGAAAAACAACAGCGCACCGGTGCTGAAAAATATCGATGAAATAAAGGCTGCTTTTTTAAGTTTTTGAGTTTGGGCGCTGTTTATCCATAAACCGTGAAGGTATGCGGAGATAATAGAGAATACCATCAATATGGAGTAAAGCGGTTCTCCGTAAAAGTAAAAAAATAAACTTGCCAGCAGTAAAACAAGGTTTTTATACTTGGCGGGGGTAATGAAATAAAGCCCTAATACTGCCGGCAAGAAGTAATACAAGAAGCTGATGCTCGAAAACAGCATGTATGTTCCTTTAGTTAAACTATTTTAGTATAAAAGCTATCCTTCCAGGGATAGAAATGAATCATACAGCTCCTGTGTTTCAAAATTGCTCATTAACAGGAATATGACATCGCCGATATTATCTACTATCACATTTTGCGGGTCAACTCCGACACAAATCCATTTCATTGGGTCAACATTATCCTTGATATCCGTTTTCATTTTTTCGATGTCGGCGCCGTCCTTAACACGTACCAGACACAGCGAATATGCCGAGGGCATCATTACCGGTTCGGAAGCTATGGCTGCTTCGAATTCCAGCCCGTCCTTACCCAGAAAATAGCTTACATTTTCTGAAGTGATTTCAGTGGTGTACAGCCCTTCTTCAACAAAATTTTTAAAGGATTCGTCTACATCTGCATTTTCATATATTTTTTCCAGTATTTCCTCAAGTGTACCTTCCAGATTCCCCTGGTCACCGTTTCCGTTCCCGTTATCGTTCTGGCAGGCTACCATTCCGATACAAAGAATCAAAGTCAGTAAAATCAGCCCCAATTTTTTCATTTTTTCTCCTTAATTATTAATTATTTCATTGCCGCGAGCTTTTTTTGACAATCTGACTATTATAACGATAATAATGCCATTTGGTTAGTAATACAGTTAAAAAAAGCGGATTTTTAAAAATAATTGACAATATTTCATAAGGCGTCTATAGTGGTGTTAGAATTTTGTTTTGTTTAGCAGTTAAACCTGTTCAGGCGTGATTTATTACGGGGTTTGTAGTAGATGAAGGTACACGAAGAACCAATCGAAATAGAAAATCTGACCAGGCTGAATGAATATGGCCCCGATGACCTGTTTATCTGCTGTGCCAGTTTTGAGGACAGATGCCTGCAGGCAGCCGCCAAGGCCGGCCCCAGTTATCGTGTGCGCTTCAGTATCATCTTTGTAATCGAAGAACCTTTCTATCAGCAGGTTGTCGAAACCAATATGTTGAAACTGCAAGCCGACTTAAGCAGAAGAACATCCGAAGGCGTATTTGTTATCCGCTGTCAACGCGACAATCCCATCGAAGGCATCAGCCAGCTGAAAAATATCTGGAACCGCTGCCGCCCCAAAGATGACGATGATTCATATATTACGTTCGATATAAGCGGTTTTACCAAGATCTATCTGCTTGAACTGCTGTATTTTCTGGTGGCGGAGCAGAATCTGGGCATTCCGCGCATCATTCACACCACGCAAAGCTATTCTCCCACCAAGCTTACACGCGGAGTTGAACAAATTTCTACCGTGCATAATTTCTTCGGTACCGTTTCGTTCGACAAACAGACGGTTCTGGTGTTATTTTTGGGTTTCGAGCCGGAACGCTCGCTTACGGTATGGAAGCATTTCAATCCGGTGAGAACGATTGCGCTGATAACCAATCCCCCGCGCGGTGGCAGTGAAGAGTACTTGGAATATGCCAAGAATAATAATTCTTTTCTTCTGTCTCAGGCGGGTGTGGAATTAAGGGACGTACCTGCCGATGACCCGCACTCGGCAAGAGACGTGCTTGAAGATATCTATCGTGAAATCCGGGATTCTTTTAATATGGTAATCGGGCCTTTCGGTACCAAGTCGCAAACGGTCGGCATATTCCTGTTCTGTCTGGAGCACCCCAAAGCACAGGTAGTTTATTCTTTCCCGGTAAACTATACCAAGTCCTATCTGAAGAGAAAACCCGGCAAAACATTGCTGTTGCCGCTTGCCCCGGTTGTTAAAAGCTGATATTCAGCGCAAAAATCTTAAATTGCAAAAAGATGGAATTATACTTATTTCGTAGCTAAATTCACCGTTAAAAATAATATTTTCCTATTTAATCTCTAAAATACTTGACATTATGCCTAGCTTTAGTTTATTCTAGCTACAAACTACGAAAAAGGGAGGGAACCAATGCAAGGCTATTGTATGAAGTGTCGCGCCAAAAAGGAAATGAAAGATGCCAAAGCGATAACCATGAAGAACGGCCGCCCGGCGACCCAGGGTGTATGCCCTGTTTGTGGTACCAAAATGTTCAAAATTGGTAAAGCGTAGTATTTACCAAAAACGGAAAGTTGAATACTAGAGGTCGGACTCATCATAAAGATTTGTCCGGCCTCGGTGTTTATAACGGTTAATTCTCCCCTTGACAAAATGTGAAAATGGCTATATCCTTGTCAAGGGTTATGAATAAACAAGGAATGAATATCAGTGAGGCTGCCCAGACCCTGGGGGTATCCACCAGGACCATCAGGCGTTACATAAAATCCGGTAAAATTCAGGCTGAACTTATAACGGGCCACTTCGGAGAAGAGTATCGTATTCTGAATCTGCCTTCCGACATCGAACCCATTAAAGAAGAGGCGGTTGAATACGAAAAGCCCGGAGAAACCCCTCCCCAACCTCCCGTATATGATCCCGGTAAGGCGCTTATGCAGAGTATGGACCTTGTCCGGGAACTACAGGAAAAGAATATTAATATGGCTGCCCAGCTGGGCATTGCCACCGAGCGCATCAGGAATCTCGAGAGCCAGATAAAACAACTGAAGCTTTTGACAACCCCCAAAGTCCCCTGGTGGAAGAAGCCTTTC
>JAAYAZ010000259.1 GCA_012719115.1 Dehalococcoidales bacterium | reverse complement strand
TATATAAAATGATAGTCCAAACTATCTCTTTAAATCATTATGCTATTGAGGCAAGACAATTATAAGCAGCGTCCGCCGGGCGGCAAAACGTCAAACGGCTCACCGCAAAGTTTAGCCGATAGCGTCTTAACCAGTTCGCTTATCGGGATACGGATTTGTTTCATGCTGTCGCGTTCACGTACGGTAACCTGTTTATCTTCCAGTGAGTCGAAATCGACGGTTACACAGTAGGGAGTGCCGATTTCATCCTGCCTGCGATACCTTCTGCCTATACTCTGCGTATCGTCATAACCGGTTATCCATTGCTGTCTGACAGAGGTATGAATCTCCTTTGCCAGTTTAACCAGGTTTTCCTTGCGGCTGAGCGGCAGTATGGCAACCTTATAGGGAGCCAGCGACGGGTGTAGTTTTAATACGGTGCGCATTTCATCCTTATCCGGTTCTTCACAATAAGCATTGCATAGGAAAGCCAAAACCGAACGGTCAACACCGGCCGAAGGCTCGATAACATAGGGTACGATGTGTTCTCCCGATTCATTGTTGACATATTCGAGGCTCTTGCCGCTGAACCTGGCATGCTGGGTAAGGTCGAAATCACAGCGGTTGGCGATACCTTCCAGTTCTGACCACCCCATCGGGAACATAAACTCGATATCGTAACAGCCCTTGGCATAATGCGCCAGCTCGTCTTTTGTATGTTCACGGAAGCGCAGGCTTTCCGGGTTGATACCGAGTTTTAGATACCAGTTCATACGTTCGTTACGCCAGTATTCCAGCCATTCATCATCCGTACCGGGCATGCAGAAAAATTCCATCTCCATCTGTTCGAATTCCCTGCTGCGGAAGATAAAGTTGCCGGTGGTAATTTCGTTGCGGAATGATTTGCCGGTCTGTGCAATGCCGAACGGCAGTTTCTTGCGGGTAGTGTTAACCACGTTCTCAAAATTTACGAAGATGCCCTGTGCTGTTTCCGGTCTCAAATAGACTATATTTGTCGACTCCTCAACCGGTCCCATAAATGTTTTAAACATTAAATTGAACTGTCGCGGTTCGGAAAGTTTGCCTCCGCAGGAAGGGCAGACCTGTTCTTTAAGTTCATCCGCTCTCCAGCGCATCTTACAGCTCATACAATCGACCAGCGGGTCGGAAAAACCGTCCACATGACCGCTTGCTTTCCACACGTCGGGGTGCATAAGTATGCTGCAGTCCAGACCGACAACATCATCACGATTATGTACCATAGCTTTCCACCAGGCGTCTTTTACGTTGCGTTTTAATTCAACACCCAAGGGTCCGTAATCCCAGCAACTCGAAAGCCCCCCGTAGATATCGCTGGAGGGAAAAATAAAGCCGCGCCTGCGGCAGAGCGAAACAATTTTTTCCATGTTAACCTGATTATTTTCAGACAATCCGATACTCCTTGTTAATTATAAAAGAAATTATTTACCTGATTTGCGTGTTTGCAGAAAAGCCTTGATGAAAAAGGCAGTTAAAATTACAGCGCCGCTTATTGCCAATATGAGAATTATCAACCATATCGATAAAACATGTTCTCCGACGACATTGAAGCTGAAGATATCGAACATTATCACCGCCAGCACCAGTTGCGGCAGGGCTGCAATATTGCCGATAAGCAGCATAAAGCGGTCGGGATTAAAATTCGGGCTGGTTTGTCCGACGGCTTGACCGAAGCCGACGATTGCCTTAACGATTAAAATGACCATAACAATAATGACAAGTTGCAGACCCAGCATGATCGCGGTTATGGCTGTTTTACCCATCCAGCTTTCGGCAGTTCCGCCGGCGGTGAAGCGATAAGCTACCTGGTCGGGAAGCTGAAAGAAAAAGATAGCCGCTATAACGAATGATATAAAAAAGATTATCAGAGGCAGCGTAATATATTTCCATTCGAAGGTTAGGCACTTCTTTTGTGTGATGTCCAACGCTGTTCCATCTGCGTTATAAGCCTTTCTGCCGGCAGAGTTATTTTTAAAATAAGCCAGATACAGAAATATAAATACCCCGGCACACAGCCCGGCGACAAAAATTACTCCTGCAATAATTGTTGTTGTCATAGATATAAAAGTTATCAGCTTTAGAGAAATATGTCAAAAAATCGTTAAGATTGAGAATGTTTAGTAGTAGATATTTTTATATGTGCTATCTTTTTTAGTTATAAAGTGTTAGTATTAAATTGAAATAGATAATAAGGGCAATGTATGAAAAAGTCATTACTTATAATATCCTTCATCATTTCAATGATGTCATTACTGCTGTGCGGCTGTGCCGGCGATGATACGGATTATGTTACCGTTACCGATGCCAATTTTAGCAAGACTCTTCCGGTTGTTACTGTAACCAGGACGACCATCGACTCCGAAGCCATAATAGTCGATGAGGAGGCGTTGCTGGCAAAGGTTAAAGGGACAACAGACGGGGTAATCGATATCCCGGATATAGGGCAGTTCTACTATGAAAAGTTCACTGACGGAATAATTTTACAGGGCATAACCTTTATCGATTATTATGCGCTCAGCGTAGCAGATGGCACCACCTTTACCGGTCCGATAAACTACTGGATTCAGTTCGATTTTGTTGACGGCACAACGGAATATTTAAGCAATGTAGGATTGCTTTTTTATGAAGGTGTTCATATTAATTTTAAGCAGGCTGATAACGGTACATTAGCCGGTGCGATGATGCTAACTTATCAAGAATCCGGTTCAATGGTGAACACAGTCTATGTGCTTGCAGCTATAGCGGATTAAATTAAGCTTTAGGGTCGTCTATCAATTGGTTAGCATAATTTCGGCCAGAGCATCGGGGTCGAAAACAGCATCGGCGGAAACCCATCCGTATTCTACCAGGAAATAGCTTAAAACATCCCATCCTGACTTTCCGGTACCTCCTGGCATCCCGTTGATTTTTTTAAGTAATTTTTCCGCATCTTCATAATATGACAAGTTTTCGGCGCCAAAAGTATGGCAGAACTCACAGGTTCTATATAATGCGTATCCCTGCGGTGCCATTTCGCCGAATGTTTTGCTGCTGGTATCCGGAGGGGTCGGGTGCGATTCGTTAATAATAATGCTGCCGCTGCCGGCCGGATAAGCGGTGTAATAGGATTCCTCAAGCCCCAAAAACTCTCCCACGGAAGAAGGCACCAGGCTGTAGTACATCTTGAATTCGATGGTAACGGGGCCTTTGGCAATATCAGCGGGCAGTTCCCATGTAAAGGTTTCGGTCTTAGTTTCGCGCGGCCCGAAGCGGTAATCGACCAGGGTGTTTTCGGAGGTGTACCATTGCATAATGGTCATTTCACCGTCGGGATTGAAGAAAGGACGGCGGAAGATTCTGGCGCCGTCGGGGACGTTGCCGTCGCGGGAAATATTGGAAGCATCGGCTCCCATAACCTCACCCATATCGCTGTAGGCGGTTGCGGAGGAATCAGCGATAGTGTATTCTTCGCCTTCGAATCCTTTAGCGTTTACGGGTATGAAATAACTTTTACCGG
>JAAYAZ010000258.1 GCA_012719115.1 Dehalococcoidales bacterium | reverse complement strand
GCGTTCGACATTTACCTCTGCAAATACGATTATCAGTCGCCCGCACCTACAAATCCGACAATCTTTTCCTGCATTCGGGGCATCTTCTGCACAATTCAACTATGTTGGCTTCTGAGTCGATATGCCCTTTTTGAAGGGCTTCGGGCAGATTGCCGACCGGTGAGCAATGGTTATATCCCCGTCTTTGCATTTCTCTAACCAGTTCGTCGTGGCGGGGGAGCAGCAGGGTGGGGTCAACAAAACTATTCTCTATAAATCCGCTGATATTTTTGCCCTTGTTCAAGCAACCTGCCAGCATATGCAGTTCAACATGCTCGCCTAAAAGGTGCTTGCGGCACATCTTTTGGGGGTCTACCAGCCACATTCTCATATATATATCATCCAACATTTCTTAAAAAATTGAAAGTATTCCGGAAATATCTTCCGAGTTCCAATAAAAAACTTCACAAATGGTATAATCGATGTTAAATCATTTTATCGGAACGTGAAATAATGGCGATATTTACCTATGAAAACCTGGTAGACCCAATTTTAAAGATTGTACGGCAATCCGTAGTCGATTTTGCGGATATGAAAACAGGCAACCTGGTTCTTGATGTCTGCTGCGGAACTGGCGCTCAGGTTATCGAGTACGGCAGGCGCGGGATTAACGCTACCGGTATCGATATGAATAAAAACATGCTGGCTTTTGCCGAAAAGAATAAATCCCGTCTGAATATGGAAAACGTCTCTTTTTATGTTGCCGATGCCACCGCCCTGCCTTTTGATGGCAACAGCTTCGATTTCGTTTCGGTATCGTTTGCCCTGCACGATAAGCCTCCGGACGTGCGCGCTGCCGTAGTTTCCGAGATGAAAAGGGTTGTTAAGCGTGATGGCGCTCTAATATTTATGGATTTTAACATTCCCTTACCGCGTAACATCTGGGGGGTGGGGGCAAACATCGTTGAGCGCTTTGCCGGCGGGGAGCATTACCTTGGATTTAAGCAATTCAAAGAGAGCGGCGGAATATCGAAAATAGTTGAAGAACACGGGTTGGTTTGTGAAAAAGCCGAGCATTATAGAAGCAATATGGTAGCTGTGGTAAAGGCGCGAATTGATATCCGGTAGCACGGATACTATTTAACAATGTGGCTGATAGCCTTGAATTTGTCGCCTTCGGCTATTTTAAGCATTTCGAAAAGAACAGTTTCTGTCCCCGTAATTATAATGCCCATCTGCCTCATCAGATTCAGTCCGATTTCCTTATTTCCGGGCGTGCGCGACGAAACGGCATTGGCAATAACCTGCACTTCGTATCCGGCTGCTTTCAAATCCATAGCAGTCTGGTAAACACAGACGTGTGCTTCTATGCCGCAGATGAGAACCTGTTTCCTGCCGGAAGCCTCCAGTGTTTTTCGGAACGTCTCGTCACCATAGCAACTGAAGCTGGTCTTCGATAGCGGCTCAATGTTTGTTAATAACTGTGCTATTTCGGGAACCGTTTTTCCCAATCCCTGCGGATACTGCTCTGTTACTATTATCGGAATTTCCAGCACCTGCATTCCTTGAATCAGTCTGATAATATTGGCAGTAAGATTCTCTTCCCGATAGATAACCGGCAGCAGTTTTTCCTGAACGTCTACCACCAGCAGGATTGCACTATCGCTTTTTAACATAATAAAACCCCCCTTGAAAACACCGGATGTAAATAGCTGCTCTCTCTGTCGGTAGGGATCATTTTGGGTATCGGAAGTCAAACTGACATAGCTGAGCACGAAGCGTACCGGTGATTTTATTTTACAGGTTCGATATTATAAAGATCATCCACAGGATGATAGTAACCACTAATGCAACTATCGAAATGATGAACTGTTTTTTCGAGCTTTTCAGGGCGGCGTTGGTTTGAGTTTCATTAAATATTTGTGCAATCAGCTTTTCAAGGTGCGCTACTCTTAAAGAGAGGGCCTTAAGCGTTGACGTCTCGATGATTCCGGGAGCGGATTGAAGCAGTGATTCCAGTTTTTCGCGCTGCGAATTGAGGTTGCTGGATACGTTGCCCCATTCTGCGTGTATTTCTTCGACCTGGCTTTTCAGCGTCTCGATGGCACTCTGATAGTCTTTTTTATGCCATGTTTTCCAGCTGTCTACCTCGCCGCTTAAATGTTCCAGCATGTCACGCAGGTCTCCCACTTTTT
>JAAYAZ010000257.1 GCA_012719115.1 Dehalococcoidales bacterium | reverse complement strand
TGACGGACAAAGCTATGATTCCGTTACTTTTATCGGCAAACGTGTCACCTTCGGAGATGCCAGAAGAACCATAGAAACCCACCTGATAGATTATAATGAAGACCTGTATCATAAAAACCTTAAAATTGATATAATCTACAGGTTACGCAGTGAAATCAAATTCGATACTGCGGACCAACTGGCAAAGCAAATAGGAAAAGATGTAATAGCGGCAAAAAACTACTTAAATAATCTGGATGGGAAATAAAAATATGCACAATTTATCCGAACTTGATATTAAAAGACTTTTAAAAAGAGGTGTATCAGAGGTAATAGTAGAAAGCGAACTTGTATCGGCTTTAAAAACCGGGAAGCCTTTAAGATTAAAAGAAGGATTTGACCCTAGTTTCCCGGACATACACTTAGGGCATATGGTCGGGCTTAAAAAACTGCGTGAATTTCAGGATATGGGTCACCAGGTGGTGTTAATTGTAGGAGACTGGACTGCCCAAATCGGAGACCCGAGCGGCGCTTCGGTAACACGCCCGATGCTGAGCGCGGAACAGGTTAAAATAAACGCCAAGACCTATATGGAACAATTCTTCAAGATAGTAGATAAAGATAAAACAGAAGTGCGCTGGCAAAGCGAATGGTTCGGCAACTTCAACCTTGCCGATGTAATTAAACTGACAAGTAAATTCACCATCGCACAGATTCTGGCGCGCGATGATTTCAGCAAAAGATACAATGCCAACCAGCCGATTACCATAACTGAGTTCCTGTATCCCCTATTACAGGCGTATGATTCGGTGGCTATCAATTCTGACGTGGAATTCGGCGGCACAGACCAGAAATTCAATCTTCTGGTAGGACGCGAACTGCAGACTATGCTCGGGCAAAGGGCACAACAGGTTCTGATGGTTCCGTTACTGGTGGGAACTGACGGTGTTCATAAAATGAGCAAGAGCCTCGGCAATTACATCGGAGTTACGGATGCCCCCGAAAATATGTTCGGGAAGGTTATGTCTATTCCGGACAGTATTATTATGAACTACTTCGAATTGATTACCGATGTTTCGGATGAAGAGCTTAATGAATTGAAAATGCTTGTGGAAAAGAATGAAATAAACCCGATGGATCTGAAGAAAAGACTTGGCATAGAGATTGTTACCAAACTGCACAATAAAGAGGCTGCAATCGAAGCCGAAAATCACTTTTCCAGAGTTGTTCAAAACAAAGAAATACCGGATGAAATAGAAGAATGCTTGTATAATCTTAATAGAGAAATCGATTTGAAAGACCTTTTAGTCAAAATAAAAATGGCAAAAAGCCGCAGCGATGCCGGCCGGTTAATAGAACAGGGGGCTGTCAGCTTAAATGGGCAAACGGTTACCGTTAACAGTATAAAAATAGAAGACGGTTCAATCGTTAAGGTCGGCAAAAGGCGTTTTGCTAAATTGATAAATTCAGATATAATTAAGTAACTTTTTATAAAAAAATATAGACGTTTCTTCAAAGGAGTTAAGAAAATGACAAATCTGCGTATTCCCGGACCTACCCCCTGCCCTGATGAGACCCTGGTGGAAATGAGCAGGCAAATGATCAATCACAGAGGGCCTGAATTTGCTCAGTCCTTAAATAATGTAACCCTCGGTCTCAAACAAGTTTTTCAAACTACTAATGATGTGTTTACTTTGACGGCATCAGGCACCGGCGGACTGGAAGCAGCAGTTGTAAATATGCTATCCCCGGGAGATAAAGTGCTCTCAGTTTCCATAGGTGTCTTCGGTGACCGTTTCGCCACTATTGCAAAAACCTACGGTGCTGAGGTTATTCCGTTAAGTTTCGAATGGGGTAAGGCAGCCGACCCGGACGCTGTTCGCAAGGCGCTAAGTGACAATCCTGCTGTTAAAGCCGTTTTGGTAACCCATAACGAAACTTCGACAGGGGTTACCAATGACCTTGAGTCAATAAGCAAAGTTGTTAAAGAATTCGATAAGCTGCTTTTAGTTGATGCTGTCAGCAGTATGAGTTCCATTAACTTTCCGGTAGATGAATGGGGTTGCGACGTAGTCGTTTCAGGGTCTCAAAAAGGCTGGATGGTACCGCCGGGGCTGGCGATGCTTTCGGTAAACGAAAAGGCATGGGCAGCCAACGCCGAAGCAAAAATGCCGCGCTTTTATTTCGATATAGGCAAGGCTAAAAGCTATCTTGAAAAAGGTCAAACTCCCTGGACACCGGCAATTTCAGTTGTTTTTGCTATGGAAAAAGCACTGCAAATGATGATGGAAGAAGGGCTTGAAAATGTATTTGCCCGCCATATACATATCGCCGATGTTACCAGGCAGGGCGTGAAAGAGCTTGGTTTAGAGCTTTTTGCAGATGAAAAGTATGCTTCAAATACCGTAACTTCGGTTCGCGCTCCGGAAGGATTGGACGTTAAACTGCTCTTAAAATTAATGCGCGAACAGTACGATACCGTTCTTGGCGGAGGCCAGTTGCACCTGGCGGGCAAGATATTCCGCATCGGGCATCTGGGTTATGTTACCGAAGAAGACGTTAAAGATGTCTTGAGCAAATTAAAAGTGGCTTTACCGGAGGCCGGGTTTGAGGTGAAAAGTTAAAATGAGAGTACTAGTTGCCGATCCCATAGCACAGGAAGGGATAGATTTATTAAGCAAATATGCCCAGGTAGATGTAAAAACAAAGCAGTCTCCTGAAGAAATAATCCCCATAATCAAAAACTATGACGCATTAATTGTTCGCAGTCAGACTCAGGTTACGGCAGATATCATTGCTGCCGGTAAAAATCTGCAGATTATCGGACGTGCCGGAGTCGGTATCGATAACATAGATACCAATGCCGCCAGCCAGCACGGAATTATCGTGGTAAATGCGCCTACCGGCAATACGGTATCAGCCGCAGAGCACACGGTCGCGTTAATGCTTTCACTGGCTCGCAACATACCACAGGCTAACTCATCTTTAAAATCAGGCAAGTGGCAGAGAGCTGATTTTATGGGAACGGAAGTAAAAGGTAAAACCCTGGGGGTTGTGGGGCTCGGCAATGTCGGTTCCGAAGTGGCCAGGCGCGCACGCGGTTTGGAGATGAAGATTATAGGCTATGACCCGATTATTTCAGACGACAGGGCATCCAATCTACAGGTAGAATTGGTCCCTCTGGCACAGTTGATTAAAGATTCCGACTTTATAACCTTGCACATACCGCTTAC
>JAAYAZ010000256.1 GCA_012719115.1 Dehalococcoidales bacterium | reverse complement strand
TATCTATAACTCTATTGGGGGCATTACCGGAACTGGGGAGCTTAACACGAAAACAGATAGCGGCATTAGCAGGAGTAGCTCCATTCAACAGGGATAGTGGAAAATATCGTGGTAAGCGAACTATAAAGGGTGGGAGAACAAGGGTAAGGGCTTCCCTATATATGGCAACATTATCAGCTACCAGGTTTAATCCAATAATTAGAGAGTATTACATTCATTTGCTGAGTATGGGAAAAATGAAAAAAGTAGCTTTAACAGCCTGTATGCGTAAGTTGTTAGTTATACTAAATGCCGTTTTAAGGGAACATAGACCATGGAGCTGCGAGTTAATTCAACACAGTTGCTAAGTCCATTCGCCAACTCCTAGATTCTTCGTAAAAACTCAGAATGACATTATTATTATTTGTGTTTACTTCTCTATATCGGCAATATTAATATCTTTATGCTTGAACCCGATAAATCGACAATTCTGTAAGATAGTTACTGGTTTGTCACCCTGAATGAAATAAACGATCAAAGACCATTCGATAATCATTTATTTATTCTCCGTTCTTTTCAAACACTTCATACACACGTAGGGGCGACCATTGGTCGCCCGCCCCTGATGTTTTCGTATTTTACGGACGGGCAATGCCCGTCCCTACGGATTTAATGACAGACAAATTCCTACTTCTGCTCGAAGTATCCCAGTGCCAGCTTTATTCTGTCTTCGATACTTAAAGACGCATCGCGCGGGAGGCTCGATAAAGCGCGGGCGACTTCCGAGGTCGAATAGCCAAGTGAAGTTAGAGCAGCCAGTACATCGGCATTTTCCTGCGCAATTTCAGCAACCGGAGTCGCCAGCATACCGGTTCCTATCTTGTCTTTAAGCTCGAGAACGATGCGGCTGGCAGTTTTTTTGCCGACACCGGGTATTCCGGTCAATAAATCGGCATTACCGGATGCAATCGCCATAATCAACTGGTCGGGCTCCATAGCCGAAAGCATTGCCAGAGCCAGTTTAGGACCGATACCGGAAACACTTGTTATCGACTTAAAAAGCTCCAGTTCGGCAGTACTGCTAAAACCGAACAGAGAGAGATTATCCTCACGGACGTTGAGATGGGTATAAACCTTGACGCTGGACCCAACAGCGCCCAGATTACTGATGCCGGTAGTGGACAGATAAACCTGAAAACCCACACCGCCGACATTTATAATAGCCCAATCGCTGCCTAATGCTTCCAACTTACCGTTTAGACTGGCTATCATTTTTTATCTCCTTGCCGGTTCATTATATCACTTAGATGCACAGAACTGATGTGGCAGATTGCCACCGCCAGTGCGTCTGCGGCATCGTTCGGTTCCGGTATCTCCGCCAGATTGAGCTGCAGCTTAACCATCTGCTGCACCTGTTCCTTGGAACTGGCGCCATAGCTGGTTACTCCCTGCTTGATTTGCATTGGAGAATACTCAAAGCACGGGAGATGGTGTTTGCCGGCTGCCAGAATGGCAATCGCCTGCGCCTTGCCGATAAGCAGTGCTGAACGTATATTCTTATCCACGAAGGGCTGCTCTACAGCCACCGCATCCGGATGGTAGTTATCTATTACAGCGCAAAGCTCATCATAAATATAGCTCAAACGCTCCCCGAGCGGAGAGCGTTGTTTACATCTTAAGGCATCGCAACAAACAAAGGAAATGTTATCCTCTTCGCAGTCTATAATGCCATAACCTACAACAATTGTTCCGGGGTCGATACCCAGTATTCTCATTATCCTGACAGACTACCCTTCGTATTTTTCCATAACCTCATCGCTGAAATCGACATTGCTCCACACATTTCGCACATCGTCCAGATTATCCAGCTTGTCTATCAGTTTCAAAACCGACAGCGCCGTAGCTTCATCGAGTTCAAGGGTATTCTGGGCAACCTTTGACATCTCAGCGGATTTAACAGTTACACCGCTATCTTCCAAAGTTTTGCGAATTTTTTCCATATCCTCAAGGCTGGTATAGATTTCGATATATTCGCCGTCCGCTTTTACATCCTCAGCGCCGGCATCAATCGCCGTAAGAGAAACTTCATCGGCATCCATTCCTTCCGTTACTTCTATACCGATAATACCCTTCTGTTCAAACTGCCAGTTGACACTGCCTACTTCACCGAGCCCGCCGCCGGCACGAGTAAAGACACTTCTTACTTCCTGCACAGTACGATTGCGGTTGTCGGACAGTATATCTACCAGAATGGCTGCGCCGCCGGGTCCGTACCCTTCCAGCACAAATTCATCGTAAATAACACCCTCAAGTGTGCCTTCAGCCTTTTTAATCGCCCTATCGATATTATCCATCGGCATATTGTTGTCACGCGCTTTCTGAATGCAAAGCCTGAGGCGAGGGTTAGCTTCCGGATTGCCGCCGTGCTCACGCACAGCCAGTATTATTTCACGGGTTAACTTGGTAAACAGCTGGCCTCTTTTAGCATCAGCCGCCCCTTTTTGATTTTTTATATTAGCCCATTTTGAATGACCAGACATTTTTTACCCTCCTGAAAGGCTTTCACCTGTATTTTTAATTTTATCACTTCTATAAACCCGGTTGAACAGAAAAAGGAGAATTGATAATAATTACAGAGCGTTAGGAGGAACCCCGCCGACGGGGCAGATTTCGGTAACCGCAAAGGCAACAGCATATTCACGGCAGTGCGATAAACTTATATCAAAATTATCAATGCCGAGATGTTTTGCTGTTTTTTGCGCATTGCCATAGAGATTGACGCGCGGCTTACCACCGTCATCGGAGACTATTTCAATATCACGATAAGCGACACGTTTTGAGCCGATGGCCTTTATAACCGCTTCTTTGCCCGAAAAGCGCGCCGCCAGCGATGCGGGCTTATTTTTATAAAGCTGTAACTCGGAATCGGTATAGATACGATTCAGAAAGGCGTTACCCCAGCGTAAAACAGCTTTTTCGATACGATTTATTTCTATGATATCAACTCCGACCTGTTGCATTATTACTTCCTTTTATTGAGTAGCTCCGGTCCCTTTGTATCATACCATATTTTTTTAACCGGCTGCTTGAAATATATGAAAGATTACAGACGAGGTATTTTTTCAATCCTGACCGCACAGACCTTGTATTCGGGGGTCTGAGTGACCGGGTCCACAGCACAACTGGTTATCATATTGGTGGGTGTCTCGGCAAAGTGGAAACTCATATAAACCACACCCGGCGGCACCACCCGCGTTATCTCTACCCCGGCTTTTACCTCACCGCGCCGCGATATAACTTTGATTGCATCATCATTTCCCAACCCGAGTTTCTCCGCATCGGCAGGATTGATTTGTACACGTTCCCTGCCCATAAAAAGATTAAGCCCGTCTGTTTTGCGTGTCATAGTGCCGGTATGATAATGGAAAAGACGCCTTCCGGTAGTCAGAAGCAGAGGATAATCTTTATCCGGCAGTTCCTCGGAAGGACGGTATTTGAGCGGTGTCAATTTACCCTTGCGGCAGGCAAACTGCTTTGTATGCAATATAGGTGTACCCGGATGGTCAACGCTAGGGCAGGGCCACTGCAAACCGCCCTTTTCCAATCTCTCGTAGTTAATTCCACCAAAACAGGGAGCCAGGGTAGCAATTTCATCCATAATTTGAGACGGATGTTGATAATCGAAGCCTTTACCTCCCATCTCTTCGGCAATTCTACAGGTGATTTCCCAATCTGCCAGTGAACCTTCGACAGGCTCGATGGCTTTTCTGACACGCTGAAAACGCCTTTCAGTGTTGGTAAAAGTGCCGTCTTTTTCGGCAAACGATGCCGCCGGCAATACCACATCAGCCAGTTTTGCTGTTTCGGTCAGAAAGATATCCTGCACCAGCAGAAAATCCAGAGATGAAAGGGCTTTAATAACATGGTTGGAATTGGGCTGGCTGAGCACCGAATTTTCTCCGATTATGTAAAGTGCCTTGAACGTGCCGTTACAGGCTCCGTCGAACATTTCCGGTGTCGTTAAGCCCTTTTCGATGGAAAGATTACCACCCCAGACCGCTTCGAACTTTTTCTTGGTCTCGGCAGAAGTAGAAGACTGGTAACCGACATAGACGTTAGGCAATGCACCCATATCGCAGGCGCCCTGCACATTGTTTTGCCCGCGCAAGGGATTGACACCGCTGCCGCGCTTTCCGATATTGCCGGTAACCATTGCCAGATTGGCAACGGCAATCACATTGTCCGTTCCGTGCGAGTGCTCTGTAATCCCCAGCGTATAGAGGATTGAGGAAGGGTCCCCTGCCGCATACATACGCGCCGCCGCCATAATTTGCTCACCGGGCACCCCGGTAATTCTTTCTACAAAATCGATATCATATGATTTTAATGATTCCATAAAGGCTTCGCTGTTTTCACAGCGCTCGTTTATAAAATCGGTATTATGTAATTTCTGATCGACGATGACTTTAATCATTCCCATCAGCAACGCCACGTCGCTACCCGGATTATGCCGCAGCCAGATATCGGCAGAGCGAACCAGTTCGATTTCGCGCGGGTCGGCAACAATCAGTTTGGCTCCCCGCCGCACCGCCTGCTTAACACTCATTCCGATTACCGGATGGGCTTCTGTAATATTGGCACCGATAGCGAAGATACAATCCGCTTCGGATATATCCTCGATTGAGTTGGTCATTGCGCCGCTGCCGAATGTTTGCGCCAGACCGGCAACAGTCGGAGCATGGCATAACCTGGCACAGTGGTCGATATTGTTGGTGCCAAGAACCAGCCGGCAGAACTTCTGAGCAACATAATTATCTTCATTTGTGCAGCGTGAGGAAGATATTATTCCTACCTGCTCTTTAGGATATGAAGAGAACTTTTCGGAGATAAGGCTTAATACCTCATCCCAGCTTGCTTCTACAAATTTGCCATCTTTTTTGATTAAGGGACTGCGCAGTCTTTCCTGGCTGTGAACATAGCCGGCAATACCGAAGCGTCCCTTAACGCACAGCTTGCCATTATTTGCCTTGCTGTCACTGCCCCTGACCGATACGATTTTGTCGTTTTTCACTCCCAGATACATACCGCAACCCACTCCGCAATAAGGGCAGGTGGTTTCCACCTCATAAGCGGGAACAGCCTCTCCCTTAATGGTTAAAGCAGCCGTCGGACAGCGCACCACACATTCGCCGCAGGAACGACAAATGGATTCCATTATCGCTTTATCGCCGAAAGTACCGATATGACTTTCATAACCGCGGTTGATGATTTCGATAGCATTGACGCCGGTTATCTCTTCACAGGTACGGGTGCACTTTTGGCAGAGAATACAGTAATTGCGGTCGATTACAAAGAAAGGATTGCTGTCATCGAGCGGTATTTTTCTGTCATTATGAGGCAGCTTTCTTTCTCTTATACCGAGATAAGCCGCCACCTTTTGCAGTTCGCAACGCTGGTTTTTGACACAGGTCAGGCAATCCAGCGGATGGTCAGCCAGTATCAGTTCCAGTATATTGCGGCGCACTTCGTTAACATCGGGCGTGGACGTTCTGACGACCATACCTTCGGCAACAGGAGTGGTGCAGGAAGTCGGCATACCTTCCACTCCCTCTATTTCGACAATGCACAGCCGGCAACCACCATGCGGCTTAAGGTCGGGGGAATAACAGAGATACGGAATGTATATATCATTGGCTAATGCCGCTTCCAGCACCGTCATCCCCGCTTTGGCAGTTACTTTTCTGCCATCGATACTCAGGTTAATTTCATTCACTTTAAACTACCTTTTTAAACATCATCTTATATATCACATTCGCCGCCGCT
>JAAYAZ010000255.1 GCA_012719115.1 Dehalococcoidales bacterium | reverse complement strand
TAACTCAGCGGGCGAAGATGCTGACTGAGCTCCTTGTTCCACAAGAAATGTAAGTGCCTCCGGATTTGCGTCTGAAACGAATAACTGACCCTGATTTTTCAGAAGATTAGAGGCACAGTGTTTTCCCATCTGTCCCAAACCAATGAATCCCAGTCTCAATTCCTTCACTCCTTTAATAGTCTAAGCCATTCTCGATTTTTTAAAATTCATGGATCTTGCCATTAAGAAAACTGCGGCCCCTAATGCTATTCCGGCCCCGCTGGAGATATACCCTGGGTACAACGTAAGAATTGATGCAACAAACAAAATGACTCGCAAGACTATATTCAGATCATAAAAAAAGTTGTTCATCATTGATCCAGCGAGCATTGCTGCGCCACAGACCGCAATTAAGGAACTTATAATGATGGTTAGCGGATCACCCTGCATAATAAGGCTGTTTTGGAAAACCGCCATGTAAGGAACAAGAAATGCAGCTGCGCCAATCTTGCACGCTGTAATTCCTGCCTTCACCCAATTGGCTTCTGCAATGCCCGATGTAATGTAAATGGCAACACAAACGGGAGGGGTAAACGCAGATATGCAGGCGAAGTAAAAGAGAAAAATATTCGCGGCCATGGGATTCATATCGAAATTTGACATTGCTGGAAGAACAACCGAAGATGCAAGAATATAGGCCGCAGTCGTAGGCAGACCCATCCCAAGAATGAGTGTGGTTACCATTGCGAGGAATAATCCTACTATCAGGATACCGTGGCTGAGGTTGAATATTGCGGCTGAGATCTCGACTCCAAGTCCCGTGAGTGAAAGCATTCCGATAATGATATCAGCGCATGCACCCAGAAGACCTAACATAACAAGGCCTTTGCCTGCATCAGAAAGACTTATTACAATACCCTTTAACCTATTTGGCAACTCTTTAAGATTTAGATCAGAAAAAAGATACAGGAGCACAGCGACGGAAATTGAATAGACACCTGCAAGGGCAACAGTGTAGCCCCTCACAAGAAAACCTATCAACAGTCCCAGAGGAACAAAGAGCAGTACAATTTTTTTAAAGCTCAGCTCTTTTATATACTCCTTTATTTCATCGCTCGAGAGCCCCTTCATTTTCAATTTCAGAGAAATGAAATGAACTGCTGCAAAAACTCCGACATAATAAATAATAGCCGGAATAGCTGCCGCAATTGCAACATCAATATAGGGAACACCCAGCTTCTCCGCTATCAAAAATGCACCGGCGCCCATAACGGGAGGCATAATTTGACCGCCGGTTCCGGCAACGGCCTCTGTTGCCGCTGAAAATTCCGAGGAATAACCGGATTTTTTCATCATGGGAATTGTCATAGCCCCGATGACTGCCCCATTAGCAGAGGCGCTTCCACTCACCATGCCAAACAATGAACTGCCTATTACTGCGACCTTCGCCGGCCCCCCTACACTTTTGCCTCCCAAAGCGGTTGCAATGGAGATAAAAACTTTCGCACCCCCGGTCTCAGACAGGATAGTTCCTAGAATTATAAAAATAGAAACCATTCCTACCATAACACCTGTAGTAGTACCCCACATACCGTAGGAACTTATATACAGATGTTGAACAATATATTCAAAACTGAATCCGCGGTGTGCAAAATCCCCTGGAAGCCATGGACCAACAAAGGCATATAAAATTGCGATTACAGTTAAGATTACAAAAATCGAACCCATAGTTCTTCTTGCCGATTCAAGCAACAAGCAAATCAGGATCGAGGCAAAAAGCATATCTATCGCACTTGAATAAGTCGATTGCGTCATAAATCTGTCATAATTAAATATAACCCAAGCGGTTGTAATTATAGAAAATACAACGCAGACATATCCAAACCATCCGATTGATTTCCCGGCAGATCTCTTCAAAAAGTGTGGATTTGTCAAATAGGCTAAAACCAATGCAAAACCAACAAACGCTGATCTTTGGATGAGATTTGGGAAAAATCCAAACATGGAAGTGTAAAGGATAAATGCAGAATACAGAATAGCCGTTATGGAAACAAGGATCTGCTCCTTTGTAAAAAGATTCCTAAAGCGGCTTTCAGTTCTTTTTATTACCGGCATATGATCAGACAATCTAAATTCCCTCTCTTTCTCTCGAAAGAAATAGGGAACCCCAGCAACAACACTGGGGTTCTCTATTCTTTGATTAAAACTTATTTTTTTACTTCCGGCGGTAACAGTGAATCAGGTATTTCCACACCTATCTCTCTAAAGTACTTCACTGTTCCCGCATGGAGAGGAACGCCCATATCAAGCGTGGCTTTGACAAAGTCAGTTTCACCGGCTACCTTATAAACTTTTGCCTGTTCTTCCTTCCCCAGGAAGCAGGCCTTTACGTACTGGTAAATCGTATCTTCAGGTATCTCTGCCAGGGCTACATCACCAAGGAAGGCAGCCCAGGTGATCGTATCCTTTGTTTGAGCATTGAGGGAATTAGCGGGCTGAATGGAGGTCTTGAAATACGGATATTTCTCCCTAACCTTTGCTACCTGCTCTTCGGTCCATTCGAGGCACCGGAGACGAAGGAACGTCTGAAGCTCTATAAAGGTTGCGTCGGGTTGTGTTCCGCTGCTTGTCTTGTTGGCGCATATTACCCGCCTGTCCTTCATCGCGTCCGCAGCGTCCGAAAGGCTTCCCCGGAACCAGTCCGGTTCTATACCAAGAGCTCCGAAAATCGCTTCGCACTGAGACTCATTGCCGCTGCCGCGCATTCCGGGAAAAACAGGTTTGCCGGTCAAATCCATAGGATTTGTAATTCCACTTTCTTCCGTTACAACATAGGGAACCGTATTTACTGCGTAGGTCAACACTGAACGCAGATTGGAAACGGGTTTCCCCTCCCAAAGACCTTTCCCATTGTATGATTCGTATGCAACAGCATCAGTTGTCATACCGATATCGATCTGCTTCTGTACAAGACGATTGATATTATCCACCGAAGCGCCGGTCTCAATAATTGTGGGTTTCAGGTCAGGAGCATATTTTTTGAAAATATTGAGCATGTTGACATAATAGGGGTAAAGAATCGAGGTTTTATTGGTCGTTCCGATATTTAAAAAAACCCT
>JAAYAZ010000254.1 GCA_012719115.1 Dehalococcoidales bacterium | reverse complement strand
TCGGTAAAGGTTCTCAGCGGCGATACCCTATACTCACACTCGTGGCTGGAGATATAAAAATATATTTTTAGAGATTAGTAATGTTTACTTCTGCCCATTCTGCGACATGCTCGGCAACTGTCATCCTTATATCTTGGAAACATGTTAAATTATATATGGGTGAGACAGTCCGTTTCATTCTAGGTTTAATAAGACCGTACTTCAGCAAGGTCGTCTCACCCGAATTAAAATGATCCCGAACAGTTGATTGGTGCCGTTTATATAAGCGAGCCCGAATCTTGTAAGACCGGGACAGAAAGGAGACAGGTAAATGATCAAAGAATTTATTGGTATTGATGTTTCCAAAGGAACTCTGGATGCTGCCGCGTACACCTCCGGCAAAAAATGGCGAGCATCCAATGATGATGAAGGAATAGACAAACTTGTTAAGGCAATTATTGGTCTGACTCCGGTACTTGTGGTGATGGAAGCTACCGGAGGATATGAGACCCAAATGGCATATGCTCTTTATGAAGCTGGTATCTGCCCTGCAGTTGTCAATCCTAGAGAAGTAAGGAATTTTGCTAAAGCCACCAAGAAGCTTGCAAAAACTGATACCATTGATGCTCAAATATTGGCTCATTTTGCAGCTGTTATAAAACCAGAGCCAAGACCATTGTCTGATGAGCAATCTCAAGAATTGGAAGCTTTGATAGCTCGCCGACGTCAGGTAATTAATATGCTTATTGCAGAGAAGAATCGACTGCATATGGCTCGAAAACCGGTTAAAGATGCCATTATATCTCACATTGAATATTTGAAAAAAGATCTCAGCCAGATTGATTCTGAACTTAAGGGGAGAATAGAGGAAAGCCCTGTACAACGTGAAAAATATAACCTGATTCAAAGCGTACCTGGGGTAGGGCCAAATCTCGCGGCAACTCTTTTGATTGAACTCCCGGAATTGGGGACTTTGAATCGGAAGCAGATAGCTGCACTGGTGGGCGTAGCTCCATTGAACCATGATAGCGGAACTAAGCGAGGAAAACGAAGTCCTTGGGGAGGTCGTCCTCAAGTAAGGTCGGCGCTTTACATGGCTGCTTTGGCAGCAACTCATTTTAATCCTGATATTAGTCAGTTTTATAATCGTCTTTGTTCCGAAGGTAAGGCCAAAAAAGTAGCTCTGGTTGCTTGTATGCGAAAGTTGATTATTATGCTGAATACAATGATTAAATATAATACTACTTGGCATATTGACCAACCTGTTTTGGCTGAAGTTACAGTTTAAATTAACACAGTTGCTGAAGTCATAAAGGGTGACTGAAGGATCTGGGGGGAGGTTAAAAACGAATTACCCCAAACACCCCGGATGCTTCGTTCGACCACCACGAACTCAGCATGACAGTCTATAAAGGCTTCCATCGGCGGAAGTCTCGACCAATCGGAACAAGTCTGATAAAGGTTTTAAAGTCTTTGCGAGGATGCCGCAGCCAGACGAAGCAATCCCTTTGCTGCGATTTATAAATACAATGGGATTTATTAAAATCAATGATAGAGATTGCTTCATGCCGAGAATCGGGATTCGCAATGACAGCTTGACTCTCCGCCGCTATGGTTCCCCGATAAATCGGGATTTCGTTCCTTTTTACGGAACTCAACATTCGGCACGTATCCATCTATTATTATCCGCTCATCCTGAGCTTGTCGAAGGACACGAACGGTTTTGCAAATGGCTTACCACGAACGGATCTGGTAATTTTTTATTCGTTTTCTTACAAAATCAGCATGGCATCGCCGAAGCTGTAGAAGCGGTAATTCTTTTCGATGGCTTCCCGGTAGGCTTTCTTCATAAGTTCCATTCCACCGAACGCGCTTACCATCATCAATAAGGTCGATTTCGGCAGGTGGAAATTGGTGATTATGGCGTCGGGGATGTGGAATTTGTAACCGGGCAGGATAAAAAGGTTCACCCACCCCTCAAACGGGTCGAGCGGGGCATTTCTACTGATACCGGCGGCATACTCCACCAGCCGAACGGAGGTGGTTCCGACGCAGATTACCCTTCTCCCCTCTTTTTTGGCAAGCGAAACCTCATCGGCAACCTCTTTGCTGATGTAGCCGTATTCGAAGTGCAGTTTATGCAGGCCGAGGTCTTCACCCTGTACCGGGCGAAAAGTATCCAACCCGACATGCAGGGTGGTAAAAAGGCATTTAATTCCGTTTTCACGCAGGGTATCGATAAGATCTGGCGTGAAATGCAAACCGGCGGTGGGAGCCGCGGCGCTGCCGGTTTTATCGGCATCGGCGTAGATAGTCTGATACCTTTCGGAATTTTCTAAAGGTGTGTGGATGTAGGGAGGTAGCTGGGTTTTTCCAAATACAGGCAGGTACTTTTCATCGGAAAAGCGCACCAGCTTGATACCCTCATCCAAAATACCAACTATTTCGGCAAAAACCGGCGGGATTTTTTCCTCTAAGGAGAGGGAATCGTTATATAATTCAATTTTAGTGCCGGTTCTGACACGTTTGCCCGGTTTTACCAGCGCTTCCCACGAGCCATCCTCAATATGCTTTAGAAGCAGCAGTTCAACTTTACCGCCCGTTTCGGGCTTAATTCCCTTCAGACGCGCCGGCATGACGCGGCTGTTATTGAATACCAGCACATCCCCCGCTTTTAAATAGCGGCAGATCTCGGAAAAGGCATTGACATGGGTGATGCTTGAATCCTCACGATTTACTACCAGCAGACGCGAGGAATCTCTGGGTTCGACCGGTGTTTGGGCAATCATCT
>JAAYAZ010000253.1 GCA_012719115.1 Dehalococcoidales bacterium | reverse complement strand
TGGTTGTTCGGTATCCCCTATGAAGATATCAGAGTGCTGGTGCATCCGCAGAGCATTATCCACTCGATGGTGGAGTTTAGAGACGGTTCTACTAAGGCACAACTGGGAGTTCCCGATATGCGCCTGCCGATTCAATACGCTCTTACTTATGGACAACGGGTGAATAACCCTGAAATACCCGGAATCGACTGGACTAAAATTGATAAACTGGATTTCGAACAGCCCGATATGGAGGCTTTCCCCTGCCTGAAACTGGCAATCGATGCCGGGAAAGAAGGCGGGACTGCTACCGCGGTGTTATGCGCCGCAGACGAGATAGCCGTATCGCTCTTTTTATCGCACCGTATAAAATTCAACCATATCGCGCAGCTGATAGCAAAAACACTGGATAAACATCGGATTATAAAACAGCCGGCACTGGAAGATATTTATGCAGCCGATAGCTGGGCAAGAGAAGCGGCTGCCGATTTTGCAAATAGTTTGGAGAAATAATGAGTATTTTAATTGCTTTTTTGGCGCTGCTGATTGTAGTCGCAGTGGCAACGCTAATCTATAAATATAACATTTTCAACCGTCGGGAACTGCCTTTAATGGTTGTGATTGTTGCCACGCTGGCATATTTTTTACTTGCCATAATCGCAGTCATTGCCGGCGAACTTGCCGGTTCGAACGTGGTAATCCCGGGGATCGGCGCACTGACCACAATAGTAGCCTTTTTCTTTGTGCTTGCTATCGTGGTTATTGCACATGAACTGGGGCATTTCGCAACTGCAAAAGCCTGCGGTGTTAGAGTAGATGAATTCGGCATCGGCTTTCCGCCGCGTATTATCGCCTTAAAATACGGCGAGACAGAATACTCGCTAAACTGGGTACCGCTGGGTGGTTTTACCAAGATGGCAGGAGAGGAAGACCCGAATATAGAACGCAGCCTCGCCAGCAAGAGCATCGGGAAAAGGCTCTTGGTGCTCAGCGCCGGTTCAATTATGAACTTTATCCTGCCGTTTTTACTTTTAACGATGGCTTTTATGATTCCTCACGATATCGTTACCGGCAACGTCAGCGTTGTCGAAGTGGTTGCAGACTCACCGGCAGAAACAGCCGGTATTCAAGCCGGCGATAAAATTTTGGAAATAAATGATAAAAGCATCAACAACACAGCGGATATCAGCCGCTATATACAAATGAATCTGGGAAACGAAATTAGCATTCTCTTGGAGCGCAGCGATGGCTCTAAAGATACCGTAACCGTTGTTCCCAGATGGAATCCACCTGCGGGTGATGGCTCGGTCGGTTTTTCCATCAGGACGGATAATGCCGCCATAGAGAAGCGCAGCTACAATCCGTGGGTAGCTTTTCAGAAAGGAGCCACAGAAGCATTCGAAACAATGGTTCTTTTCAAAAACGGCATTTTGAGCATGTTTATCGGTACCAGCACTACGGCAGATTTGGTAGGACCGGTCGGCATTGCACAGATTACCGGCCAAGTGGCACAAGCCGGCATCAGCCCGCTTCTGGAATGGACGGCTTTCTTCAGCTTAAATCTGGCAATTATTAACCTTTTACCCCTGCCTGCGCTGGATGGCGGCAGAATAATTTTTGTGCTTTTAGAATGGATTCGCCGCGGTAAAAAGGTGGCTCCCGAAACAGAGGGGAAAATACACTTTCTCGGCTTTGCCCTGCTGATTATGCTGATGGTCGCTATCACTTTCCAGGACATCGGGCGTATAATAGGCGAATAAAGGATAGTTATGATAAAACGCAGAGTTTCCAAAGAAATCAGAATCGGTGATGTTACAGTCGGCGGCAATGCACCTATAGCGGTGCAATCGATGACCAAGACCGATACGCGTGATGTGGCTGCGACGGTCAGGCAGATTAAAGAACTGGAGGAATGCGGCTGTGAAATCATCCGTTCGGCTGTTCCCGATATGGAAGCAGCGTTAGCTC
>JAAYAZ010000252.1 GCA_012719115.1 Dehalococcoidales bacterium | reverse complement strand
GCTTTGGGCGGTTTTGCCTCAACTCCGATATCATTCAATACTTCAATCAAAAGGTCACGGCGCCTCTGGTAAACCGCATTATGTTTAACAATTGCTTCCTGTGAATTGTTGAGAGCTTCGATAGCAGCAAATTGTATCGCCTGCGGTATTCCGGAATCCAGGTTTGATTTTACCGTATTCAAGGCTTGTACCGCTTCAGAATTACCTACTACCATTCCGACACGCCAACCGGTCATGTTATAACTCTTCGAAAGCGAATGAAACTCAACCCCTATGTCCTTGGCCCCCTCCGCCTGTAGAAAACTAACCGGCTTATAATCATCAAAGGATACTTCCGAATACGGCCCGTCATGGCAGACTAGAATATTATTTCTCTTTGCAAACTCTACTACTTTATTAAAGAAAGCCATTTCGGCAACAGCTCCGGTTGGATTATTCGGATAATTAATCCACAGTATCTTAGCTTTTTTTATAACTTCATCGGGAATATCCGTTAAATCAGGCAGAAAATTATTATCCGGCAAGAGCGGCAGGTAGTGTACTTCACCGCCTGCAAGAATAGTACCTCCGGTATATACCGAATAGCTTGGGTCAGGAACCAATACGATATCCCCGGGGTCAATATAGCACAAAGCTATATGAGCAATCCCCTCCTTAGAACCATGTAACGGCAATACTTCAGTATCAGGGTTTAGGATTACATTAAAACGCTTTTTGTACCAATCCGCTATCGCCTGCCTTAACTCAGGCAATCCGAAAGTTTCCGGATAGCGGTGATTTGAAGGGTCGGAGGCCTTTTGGCAAATCTTGTTAATTACATTTTCCGGAGTTGGTAAATCCGGGTCACCGATACTGAAATTAATTATCTCTTCCCCCAGAGCTTTTTTCTCAGCTATTTTTTTGTTTATCTCAACAAAAAGATACGGAGCCAGATTGTTCATACGTTGTGACATTTGCATATAATTCTAACCTCAAGAATAGATTTATTTTTTCCAATCACCGGTAAACACTATCTCAGCGATTCCGCTAAGCAATACTTCACTTTCTCCATCCCATTCCACCGACAGTTTACCTCCCGGCAATACAATATCCACTATGTTATCTGTATATCCCAGTAAAAATGAAGCCACAGCAACAGCACAGGCCCCGCTACCACATCCCAGCGTTTCACCGGCACCGCGTTCCCATACTCTTACATCTATTTGCCCTCGATTAGCAATCCGGGCAACCTCAAAATTGACACGTTTGGGAAACAAACTGTCGTTTTCAACCTTCGGACCAATCTGTGTTAATGGGAAATCTTTTAGGGGCTCATCCTGAAAATAAATGGCATGTGGGTTTCCCATAGATACAAAACTAAGCAGTAAATTGTTTTTATCTATCGTTAAAGGATAATCTGCTATAAGCCTTGAAGCAACATTTTTTCCCATATGTTTATCCACCGATACCGGAATCTTAGCAGCATCAAATTCAGGGATTCCCATAGACGCCTGAATTATATCCGCTTTCCCATCTTTTAGTGCATAATTGGCTTTCCTTACACCCGATATAGTATCGATATTTAAGTTTGTAATTTCCCTACCGGCAAGTTTTATATCAGCTATGTATTTAATGAGGCACCTTAATCCGTTACCGCAAGCCTCAGACTCAGAACCATCCGGATTGAACATACGCATACCGAAATCCGCTTTCAACGATGGAATAAGCAACAGCAAACCATCGGCGCCGATACCGAACTTTCTATCACACATAGCTTTCGATAAACTGCTCCAATCGTATGTTAAATCAGCGGTTTCGATTAAAATAAAATCATTTCCGACACTCTGCAACTTGGTAAAAAACATTTTAACTCCTAATCAATAAACATATAATTATCTATAGCATTTATTATGTCAGATTCAATATCGTTTTGTACATCAAACCATTTAATTCTTTCATCATTTAGTTTAAACCAGTTATATTGACTGCGCACATAACGATGCGTTTCATACTTGATTCGCTGTATAGCGGAATCGAGACTTAATTCACCCTTGATATACATTACCATCTGCTTATACCCGATACCCGACATAGACGGTAAATCACTGTCGTATCCATTGTTTATCAACCACCCGGTTTCATCAAGCAGCCCTTTTTCAATCATAGAATCTACCCTTTTATCAATCCTGCGGTATAACTCCTGGCGTGAAGTTGTCAACCCTATGATAAGAGCATCATATATTGGTTTTTTATCTCTTTGTCGCCTCTTATTATCCTTGGCATTATTTGCTATTTCGAGTGCCCTTATCACTCTTCGCACGTTAGATTCATCAATTCTTGCCGCAGCTTCAGGGTCTGTAAGCAGTAGTTCGCGGTATAATTGTTCTTTACCTATTTCCGCCGCCTTACTTTCCAGCATCTGCCGATATTCAATGTCCGGTATAACTTTTGGAATACACCAACCTTCCACAACCGACCAAACATACTGTCCGCTGCCTCCAACCAGTAAAGGGATCCTCTTTCTATCGGATATATCATCTATTGCGTTACAGCATTGCTTTTGGTACTCTGCAAGACTGTAAGAACCATCCGGTTCTATTATGTCAATTAAATGATGCGGGACCGAATCCCTTTCCTCTTTGGAAGTTTTTGCAGTGCCGATATCCATATACCGGTACACCTGACGACTGTCCGCACTGATAACCTCCGCATTAATCTTTTGACTAATACGCACAGCCATATTACTTTTTCCGATACCGGTAGGACCAACAATGGCAATTATTTTTTTCATAATCATTAACGGAAATAAAGAACTTATAGTACAAAGTCTGAAAGGGTCTCGGCAGATATTATGTAAACTATCCCCTACTTGAAAACATCTTTATAAATAATTGAGGTTTGTTTAACCATGCTTATAAACAGCTCGGGTTTAAGGCTGGCGCCTCCTACCAGAGCCCCGTCTATTTCGGGCTGGCTTATAAATTCGGTAATATTTTCAGCGTTGGCACTTCCACCATAAAGTATACGTATAGCAGAGGCAACTTCATTGTCGTATAGATAACCTATCTTTTGCCTGATAACTTCAATTGTCCCGTTCGCTTGCTCTCCACTGGCCGAGATTCCAGTGCCAATTGCCCAAATGGGCTCATAAGCTATTACTATATTACCGATATCTTCAATATCGATAAACGCCTGTTCCAGTTGCTTATCAAGCACCTCAATAGTTTTACCGGATTGTTTATCCTCCGATTTTTCACCGACACACAGAATCGGATTAATTCCATATTTAATAGCGGCTTTTAACTTTTTATTGATATACAGATCGTCATTAAAGTACTGTCTGCGCTCCGAATGCCCGATAATGACATAGGAGCAAATATCTTTTATCATTAAAGGCGATACTTCTCCGGTAAATGCACCCTTATCCTCATAGTGCATGTTTTGAGCGCCGATTTTTATAGTGCTTGGGGCAAGTAATTCATAAACCGATTTCAGCGATATAAAGGGCGGACAGACAAGTTTTTCTACATTGTCGATGTCATCAAGTTCTTTTTGCAAAGCGCTAACGAGAGCCACAGCTTCTTCAACGTTAGTATTCATTTTCCAGTTACCGGCAATTAATGGAGTTCTCATTTATTTATGCTCCGTATTTATTGAGTTTCAAGGCATTTGCCATTGCCAGCGGCATAATATCAGTCGCTGAGATTCTACCCAATCCGCCATATATACAAGCCGATTCTGTAAACTGTATAACATTATCCGGCCGGCACCATTTGGAATAAATCATCACCGGTACAGAGTGCCAACTATGACCCTTAATCATAGCAGGAGTAGAATGATCACCGGCAACTATTATTACATCAGGATTTAAGCCGGTAATTTCCGGCAAAATTCTATCCACATGCTCCAGCGCCTTCACTTTAGCATCAAAGTTACCGTCTTCACCCCGTGCATCGGTTTCTTTTATATGTATAAAGAAAAAATCATAACTATCGTAGTTCTTTTTAAGAGTATCCATTTCATCTTCAATTACAGGACCAGTTTCCAATACTTCCATTCCTACTGCTCTGGCTAAACCCCGATACATCGGGTAACTGGCAATTGCCGCCGGCTTCAATTTATATATCTCAGATACAGTTGGAAACTTCGGTTTTTCGTCAAAGCCACGTAATAACAGCATATTGGCAGGATTGTAAGCAGCAAGAATATCCTTTGCCCTCTCAAGAAACTTATTAATAATACTTGCCGTTCTTTCTGCGTCAGGAGAGTTAGCCTTAACCTTTAACGGAGTCACCCCTATTTGCTGCGGGTCGGAATCGGTTATGTCGCGATTTAGATTATCGCCCCTAATTACCAATGCCATACGATGGTCTTTCACCGGTAAGGCATATACACTTACCCCATCTATATTCATATTATTGAGAAGCGCACAAAGTTTGCTGCTTTGTTCCGTTGAAATACGCCCCGCACGCCTGTCCGTAATCAGTCCCTCTTTGTCAACAGTGCAGAAATTACCACGCGCTGCTATATCTCCGGGTTGAAGCGGATAATCTATTCCCATCGCCTCTAATGCGCCTCGCCCTATATGATATATAATCGGGTCATAGCCAAATAAAGCCAGATGCCCCGGAGCGCTGCCTGCTGTAATACCCGGGCTTACCGGGTCTGATAAACCGCAAATACCCCTAGCGGCAAGAGCATCAATATTGGGAATTGATGCAGTTTCCAGTTCTGTTTTACCGCTGGAAATATCAGGAAGACCACCCATTCCGTCGATAACCAGTAAGATAATTTTCGACGGAGTAGGTTTTGACAACTCTTTAATTAACTGAAGATTAATACTACCCAAAATGATTCACTCCGTTCAGGTCGGATTTATTTTCGCCTCTTTGTCCAGCAATGCCTCAACCCCTGGGAGTGTTTCTCCGCTTAAGAATTTCAGAGAAGCTCCGCCCCCGGTAGATACAAATGTCATTTTATGCCCTAATTTAAGTTCGGTTACAATTTCTGACGTCGAACCGCCACCGATGATAGTGGTACCGTGCAGGTTGGCAATAATTTGTGCCATAATTTTAGTGCCTTCACTAAATTGAGGTATTTCATATATCCCCATCGGACCGTTCCAAAACACAGTGCGGCACTTTTCAAGAGCTTTTGTGAATTTTGTGATAGTTAAAGTACCGATATCTACTATATGTTTATTTGCCGGGATATGTGCAATATCTACATTTTCTGTTACGGCTTTATCATTAACTTCAT
>JAAYAZ010000251.1 GCA_012719115.1 Dehalococcoidales bacterium | reverse complement strand
TTACTTCAAAGTCGATATCCGCAAACTGTTCCGGGTAGAGAATGCTGGCTACGTAATAAGCGTTAACTATAGGTATTTCAACGTTCGAATAATAAGAAGTAGAGCTGGGATACTGGTAAAGGTTGCCGTTCTCTACGGCTATCAGTTGAGCATAAAATTCCGGAGTTTTCTCATAATCTGCCTGGACAAGACCTACTCCTCCGCTGTCGAAGAAGATATATTGAGGATTCCATCCGATGATTTGTTCTTTATCTATCAACACGCCGCTGGCTTTGTCGGAAAGACCTTCGGTAACATCGTTTGCCAGTATTGCTCCCAGTACGGCGGATTTGCAGTAAACTCCATCTATTCCGTGCGCGCCTTTAAATGTTGCGGCTGCTCCTAACACCGAGGGTTTGTCAGTATCTGCAACTGCTGATGCCCTGGTTTCGAGGTCGGCAAGACAATCGTTAATATAAGCTATCACTTCCTCCGCTCTTTCTTCCACTCCGCAGACATCGCCTATAAGACGAAGCGCCTGCTCGTAATCTGCTCCGAATAAAGTGCCCTGGGGCAATACTATCACCGGCGTGCCTGTCTTGGTCTGGATTTCGTCTGCAAGTTCACCGGTATACGTGCATAAAATAACATCCGGATGAACGCTGATAATTTCCTCCGCATAATATGCTGTGGCACCGGCTGAATCGGTACCGACGATGGGAATGTCTGCCCAAACCTCTTTATTGGCATAGGCATAGGCGGTGACAGGTGTTACATTAGCCGGGTCCGACCCGCTGTATCCTACCACCTTATTTGCCAGCCCGAGATAGGTAATCATACGGGGGGCGTTTCCAAGGGGAACGATTCTTTCTACCTTTGCAGGTATCTCTACCGTTCGTCCGGCAGCGTCCGTAATGGTTCTTGTTGTGTCGGCTCCGTTTCCTTCACCTGTTCCGCACCCGATAAATGTGGATGCTGCAAGTACAAGCGTCAGAATCACCATTATAAATTTTCTCACTATTGAACTCCCTTTCTCTTTATTTTTATATACTTTTAATAAATCCCGTATTTAATCAGTTATATCGCCTGTTGGTTACCAGCCTCTATCGTATGTCTCAAAACAATCCAGGCAGACCGTTTTTCCGTTTTGAATGCGCATTTTATGTTCAGGGGCCCCTTCACCGCAGACTTCGCAAACCAGAGTCTGAAACAACCTTGCCTTTTCGGGAGGAACAATTTTCGGTTCCGAAAAACTGAATATTTCATCGACAGGCGCACCAAGTAGATATTCCTTCCACTTTGTTCTATCCACATCGTCTTTTCTGCTTACTTTGAGACAAACACGAAGTTTTTTACCGTCGGTACGGTTATAAAAAGAAAAGGCCTGTTTACCTGTGCCGCGATAAATCAGGTTTCCCTTTCCCATAGTACAGCTTAAAAGAGCCTGAACGGCATCCACTCCGCAGGCATCGTTTTCCGTTATGCAGACGATTTGTTCGTCATCGGAGATTCCGATTCCCATTTTTTCAAAGGCTGCTTCGCATGCCTTGAATCCGATTGCCAGCCCGGGGCATTCATGCCCGTGGAATGCGACCGCTTTTTCCCATAATT
>JAAYAZ010000250.1 GCA_012719115.1 Dehalococcoidales bacterium | reverse complement strand
TGAATATAAAGGGCAAATTAGTTGCAATAAATATCAGGAGGATGGTTGACAAAGACTGTACTGCCTTTTTAAAACCCTGCGTCCTATATATCAAAATTAGATAAAAAGGCATAAAAAACCACGCCACCTGTTTGATTGTTACAGCTAATCCCATGCTGATTGCTGAAACAAGAGTGTGTTTTTTAAATAATACCCACCCCAACAGCAAAAATGGAAATAACAGAAACCCTGTTTCCCCAGATGCCAGGGCATTCCACAACTCCAGGCTTATTAATATAATTGCCAAAAGCAAAAGCCGATATTTGGCAGGGGACAACCATATTACATAAAGCAATGCCGGCACCAGTAATATGATATAAATAATTCTCAGGTCGCTTATTCCCAGAAGTAAAAACAAGGATGGAATTAAAAAAGACCCTGCCGGATAACATAAACCGGATTCCAGCTCTTCAGGAATGTCATCCGGATTTTCCAGTATTCGTTGATGCAACTCTTGCATTTGCTCATCGGTCGGGTAGGGGAAAGTATCAGTAAATATTCCTAGTCTTAAAGGAGTCAGTTTGTGCAGCGGAACATCATATTCTTGCATAGCATTTACTATGTGTGCTTCCGCATAAGGATTCTTCCCATCTAAGAAGTTCTCTGCTGCCTGATGACACAATGCGGTAGCATCATTATAGTTAAATGATTCGTTAAGTGACGTTAATACTTCGGGAAAATGTTCACCCTGTTTCGAGACAATAGTATCCAGCCCGATAACGGCTAACCCGATACATTCAACTATACCGATTATAACAACAATGATAACTATCTTGCGCGCAGTTTTCTTTAATCGCTCCGAGCTTTTTTGCAGCCAATTGTCGATTTGGGGTAGTGCAATTATGAAAAGAAAGAAAAACCATAGTAGCCAAAACATTATCCCCAATATATAAAGCATTGAATTGTTGAATACGTAAGCAATTCCTGATACAGCGGAAGCAGCAAGTTTAATTATAATCGCAATAATAAACAGTGAAATGCGGGGGGTATATTCCTGCGGCTCAAATGGTATATTGATATGCCATTTAAATAAGTTCAGTTTCCTGTTATTGTTATTTGAACCGTTATCTGCCGTAACCATAATTGACCCATTAAAGCCGAAAATGACAGAATTATTTATATTCATTTCATATACTTTTTAACTACTATTCAGGAAAGCCTATTTAATATATCTTGAACCTCAGGGTCTTTTAATGCCGCATCTTCCAGGTCGGTAAGTCCGGTAATAGCCTCCAGCATTTTATACCCGCCTTCCAGAATATAGTATACGGTTATCGGAAAGAAAGTAAATATATAATCCTCAAGTTCCTTATAATAAAATGATTTATCGTACACAGCCGATGTCTGGGTTCGATAAATAGTGGGACTATTGGCGTTGGTTTTGGAGCACCATTCGGGTGGAGAGGAAGATACTGTACCGGCACATAAATATGGGCGCACTTCATAGATAGAACAAGCGCCATTTACCAAAAACGGGCAGGCAAGGTCCTGGTCGCGATAACGAGCCGTTTCTTCACTGTAAGCCAATTCCTCTTTTTTGCCTGCGCCTTTTAATCCTTTTTCATACCACAGCCGGGCACAGTCTTTAAAAATATCGCCGTTCTCGCTTAATTTCTTACGCCATTCCTTGTAATTCTTCAAAAACGCCTCATAAACGCTTTTATTGTTATAAAGATAATAAACGATGGCTTCACACTCCTGGATATTAGCGTGCATATAAAAATGACAGCAGTGAGCGCATCCCTTATGGCAGGTTATTTTTTCACCCTTTGCTTTCACAGCTGCCAACTGGCTATCCTGTATCTCTTTTATAATATCCTGCTTTCTTTTAATAAACTCAATACAGAAATCGCGCCTTTTTCTGCCGATTTCTCCGGCATAAGCAATTTCTTTATGGTGAAGGAGAGGATTAATAGCCGGTTTTTCTTTTGACATATGCACACCTGCCTTTAGCAATATCGTATATTTCACGAATAAGTTACTATATTTTGTGTGGAATTACAACTGCGGTAATGAGATGAATGGAAAATTTGGTAGCGCATACGGGATTCGAACCCGTGATCTCATCCTTGAGAGGGATGTGTCCTAGGCCACTAGACGAATGCGCCAATTGAAAACGGTGCCGCACCTGGGTTTACGTATGCACCCTGACCACATAATAGCTTAT
>JAAYAZ010000249.1 GCA_012719115.1 Dehalococcoidales bacterium | reverse complement strand
TTACGTAGTCGAGGTCGTTTATGATACGAGTTTCGTATCCGGTGTAGATAAAGTCAGCCTCGATGAAAACGTCAACCTGAATCCCTTCGAGGTAAAGAGCATAACCGAAAAGAGCTTTAAACTGGATTCTCAAACCAGAGTGTACCAGAGATTGTTCTTAATACAATTTATCAGCGGGACGGTCGAACGCATATATGATTTCCCGTCGATAGTTGTTAAATACAAACTCAGAGAATCGAACGGGTTTGCAGAAACGCCGGCGGTGCCGGAATCTGTCTATGTTGCCCCCAGGCTGCCTTCCAACGGAGCGATTATAATATCCGGTCTGAATGATGGAACATATGCACTGCAGCCGGTAGAAACCAACATACACAAAACAGGTGTTAATTTAATCTCCTTGATTTTATGGATTGTAGGTGGTTTGCTGTTTATTTTTATGGTACTTGCTTTAGTGTACAGAGTTATCCCACAGTGGAAGGAAAGCGAAAAGTGGCAAAGAAGCAAGCAGATGAGTGTTATTCTGAAAGAAGCATACGGTTCTCTGCTTGATAATGTGTCAGACGGTGCCGAACCGGCTACTCTGTTCCACCAGGTCGATTATATCCATAGGCTGGCTCTCTCACCCGAGGAACGGACAAGTTTGCTGCAGGAGCCCAACCTTGAAGTGGTTCCCTGTGAAATTAAGCCCACGGTTATTTCTCTATTCGAAAAATGTGAGAATGCCTATGAAAATGATGATGTAAAACAGCAGGAAGTTGAAGAAGCGATAAAACAACTTGAAGAAGTATTGAAGTATTACTACACAGAGGACATGGAGGATTGGAAGGTTTAACCGAATTTATTAAAGCCTGCACATTTTCGACGCCGGTTTATTTCTGGATTGCCGCTGCGGCCATGCTTGTGCTTATTTTTGTGCCCTGGATAAGAAGAAAAAAAGGGCTGGCATTAGACCTGCGGTACTGGAAGGACAGGGTTTCGCTTAAAAGCAAAAGATACTGGATAATGACGGTACCGGTAGTCATTATTACGATACTGATGGCAGGCGTGCTTTCGGGACCTCAAGTCACAACTAAAACGGTAACCAATGTTTATGGCTATCCGGTTATGCTGGTAGTTGATATATCCGGCAGTATGGGGCTTGGATATTCCGCTGATACTCCGTTCGGTCATAGCTATGAAATATTTACGGATTTGATTTCCTTAAGAGGCGATATCAATTTCGGGTTGTTGATGTTTTCAACTGACAAATATATCGCCAGATACTTTATTAATAAGGATGAATTATTTGCTGATTCGCTGGATAACCTACAGGAAATTGTCCAGATTTCGACCGGAACCGGTATCAGCAGCGCCATGCAAGTGGCTCATGCTTTCATGACGAAATATATTGATGGAGAGGGAGCAATCATCCTTATCAGTGATATGGATACCAGTGCTGCCGAGTGGAGTAAGATTATTTCAGAAATTAACAAAATGAAGCTGGAAGGAATCAGGAGCTATATGATAACCCCGTTCGATGCCGAAACTATAGCTAAGATAGCGGCATCCGGCGGTGGTCTCGGCAGGGGGGGCGGCATCGATATTTCGCAGGCGAGTGAGCTGTGGATAGCATCAATGAACGATAGAGCCGCTATTAATGCAATATGCCAGGATATAATGACAATGCAGATGTCGTTAATCAGGGAGGATACGGAGAAGTTGCAAGAAAGTTTAATCCCTTATTTTATTATTCCGGCACTGGGACTACTCGGGCTTTGCCTGGTTCTCGGTGAAACCGGTTTCCGCAAAATACCATAATGGAAAAGGAGAAAGCAATGAGGAAAGAGAGCAATACGACGACTACCATGGTTTCTTTTATCAAAAAGGCATGGGTGAGCCTTTTATTGATTGTTATTGCCATAGTTATGGTAGCTCTCGGTATCTATTTTAATTCGAATTCCTATTGGGCAAACAAAGCCGATGTAAGCCTGTTTAACCAGGGTATCGAGGCATATAATGCCGGAGATACCATATTACCGGCTACCGCTGACCGTCCCGAAGAGCAGTCGGTAATGAGAGCAGTAGTATATCTGCAACAGGCATATACGGAAAGTAAAGATGACGGTCTCAGGGCTCTTGCTATTTATGACATTGGCACACTTATGGGGATAGAAGGTTTGGGTATACTGGGGGATGAACCCCCCCTGTTTGTACTTTCAGAGGCAATCGGTAAATTGTCGGAAGCGGTCAGGCTCAACCCTGAAAACGAAGCCGCCAAGTATAATTTAGAGCTGTTGGAGAAAGTACAGGCAATACTACAGCCGCCGGGTGGAGCCGCGGTCAGTGAAAAAGCGGTAGGCTCGATGGGTGGTCTGGCGGGGTATGCATCCGGAGTAATCTACAAGGGATATTAAGCGAGCTTTTGAAAGAGGATTTCGATGATTTTTGAGAACCCTGGTTTACTATGGTTGTTGTTGGTTATTCCCGTATTTCTTATTGTGTTGGGTGTTTTGGGATGGGGAAGGAAAAGGGCAATAATTTCTATATTCCCTTCGGTTTACAACAGCCTGTGGAAAAAACAACTGGAGAAATATATACTGGCCGGAGTGCTGATGGCATTACTTTTACTTGCGCTGGCATTGCCCAAGATATCATATACCGCCCCGCCGGCTGAACAAATGAGCGGTGAAATTATTCTGCTGGTCGATGTTAGCGGCAGTATGGGAGCACAATCCGAACCTTATGCTTCCTCCAGAATGGATAGGGTTAAACCGATACTTTTAGATATCGTTGAGGCAATGGATGAGTTAGGCCAGGTAAAAATCGGTCTCTGCGGATTTACCAATATGGCAAGGTCGCATGTTCCCGTTATCAGTCGTGAGGACTATCCCTACCTGGAAGAAAGTATCAGGAAAATAATAGGAGTATACTCTGTTGCCGGCTCGAGCACCGGCCTCGGGGGACCAATACTTGATACGCTTGCCAAGTTTTCGGAAGATGCCACATCGAAAACTATAGTGATGGTAAGTGACGGCGCCCCTTTTTACTGGGGTGCTTCAACGGTTACGGAAAAAGAACAGGCACTTATCGAAGAAGCTCTTGTAGCCGCAGTCGAGCAGGAAGTTTCCATTATTACCATCGGTGTCGGGGAAAGGGAGGGGGCTAAAATTCCTTTATATGACAGCAATGGTGATTTTACCGGAAATTATGCGCAAAAGGAAAAGGGCGTAGATTATATATTTTATTATCAGGATGATATTTTAAGGGATATTGCTTCCCGTACCGGTGGAAAATACTACTTTGAAGACAACTTGACGGGGCTACCCGAGTTTATAGAAACTCAGCTTGAAACCGTATATACGGATGAGATTCACGAGGAAGAGGAACTATACCGATACGTGGCTCACTGGTTCCTGTTGGCTGCAATTCCCTTTTGGCTGGTTTTTGCCCGTCGTCATATTCTGGGTTAATAATGGTATTTAAGGATGGGAAAATGAAGAGAACTTTTATTCTCAGCTTGATAAGTGTACTAATACTTGCATCTATTTTTAGCGGCTGCGATGGTGATAACACAAGTACTACGTCCACACAGTCACAAACCACTGAGTCGACGCGCACTATCGTAACGCTGGAAACTCCTGTGAATATTGAGATTGAATATGAGATTACCGATAATTATACCAAGGGTCTTTTGGCATTATATGAAGTACA
>JAAYAZ010000030.1 GCA_012719115.1 Dehalococcoidales bacterium | reverse complement strand
TATTGCCGTATCGTACGATTACCGGTACTTATTCCTCTGATAATTTATACCGTATTTTCACATCATTTTCACAGTAAACGTTACATTTTGCAATTTTAACCGAAATGTTTCCATTTTCTATTAATTTAATGTCTGTAGTATAGAGTAGAATTTTGTATTTATGATTAGTTTATTATATGAAAATAGTTATCGCGGATACAGACAATAATACTGTCGAGGATTTGTTTTCCCTGTTAAAATCGCCCGGTCAAGATTGGGAAATATCCTCAAGTAATTCGGGCAAACAATGTCTGGATATATTAAAAAAAAACGGTTGCACGGATGTGGTAGTGTTGGGGAGGCAGCTTATTGATATGCCGGGCTTGGATTTAATAAATAAAATACGCGATGACTCTGATATTCCTATCGTTGTTCTATCAAATGAAAGGAACATCGATGCTATGGTATCGGCTTTCGATGCCGGAGCCAACGATTATGTTACAAAACCGTATAATGAGCAGATATTCCTTGCCCGGTTGAAAGCTTTGATAAGAAGAAGGGCATGGGACAAGCAGGCAAGAGAAAAAAAGATAGCAAATCATACTTAGCGTTATAAAAAAATACAAAACCCGGTTTAGTAAGTCGTAATATTTGGTTTTTAAAATTGAATATTGTTATATCTGATTTTTCCTGATTCATTTAGACAGTAATTTTGATTTATACGGCAGATTGATTCTCGATATATAAAAAGGGGAGGTGATGCCTATACAGCAGATTATTATTACACAAGATTACATGAGTAGTAATCAATAAAAGGAGAAGGAATTGAAAGAAGAAAAAGAAAAGTTACCTGTAGATGAAACTAAAAAATCCGGCGAAGTAACGAGGAGAGACTTCCTTGTAGGCGCCGGTACTGTAGTCGTCGGTGGCGCCATCGGCGCAGGGTTGCTTTCAAGCTGCGGCGAGACTGTTACAACCACCGTTAAAGAAACTTCCACCAAAACAGTCCCGACTACAATCACAGCGCCCGGTACCACAGTTACCGAAACAAAGACGGTAGCCGGTGAGGACGGTCAAGTTATTACCGTTACCGAAACAAAAACAGTACACGATGGCGGCGGCGGCATTTTACCTGCAGATGAACCGGAAGAAACCACTCTTAAAGTCGGATGTTCCGACGGCAGAGCGCTTTCGGCTGTTGATACAAAGCATGGAAAAATCGTCAGAATCAGACCCCATCACTGGGATTGGAAATATTCTGTTGACGAACTGAAACCGGGCAAATTGGAAGCCAGAGGCAAGACCTTCAATTTCACAATGAAGAGTCTTCAGAGCCACTATTTTGCTTGCTACAAGAAGAGAGTCTACTCACCCAACAGGATTATGTATCCGTTAAAGAGAGTCGACTGGGAGCCCGGTGGCGGAGACCCCAGCAACTACAACCCGCAGAATCGTGGCAAGAGTAAATTCAAGAGGGTTTCCTGGGATTATGCGTTGAACACAGTTGTCAGCGAAATCCAGAGAATGAACACTCAATATACACCCTGGGCTATTCTGACCTGTCAGGATATCCACGGTGAAACCAAGCAGATTCACGGTGGTTTCAACGGACATGGCTGCGGCGACCGTCTTCTGCGCCAGAACTTCGGCGGTTACACCCAGCAGATGAGAGACCCGGACAGCTGGGAAGGCTGGTACTGGGGCGCAAAGCACTTCTGGGGCGATGGCTGGATGGGCCAATGCGCACAGATAGGACCCCTGTATTCAGATATTGCCAGAAATACAGATATGATTATCCTTTGGGGCCACGATCCCTGCACCCAGACCACCTGCTATTTCGGCAC
>JAAYAZ010000248.1 GCA_012719115.1 Dehalococcoidales bacterium | reverse complement strand
CCGGTTCCTCTCGGACCGCAGAAGAGATAAGCATGCGAAACGTGTCCACTGCTAAGAGCATTTAATAGTGTCCGGGTAACGTGCTCCTGACCGGCTACATCAGCAAGTGTCTGAGGGCGCCATTTTCGATAAAAGACCTGTTGTTCCATAATTTGTTGATATATTATACCCTATATGGCTATATTTCCCAAAGTAAATAAATACTATTTAAAAAACTTTATTAGCTGAAGTAAAAAGAAAAACCCCCTCGTTGTAGAGGGGGTTTAAATAAAATGCGTTGTTATAATTTATAGCAGGGTAGGGATATCCTTGCCCAGGTCATCTATAGACTTCAGTTTTGAAGCAACATCCTGCTGCCTCTGTTTAATTACAGGTACGAGGTCTGTAGACGCATTATAATAATTTCTTACTTTTTCAACATCGCTTAACTCGGACAGGATAACAGTAACATTCATATTGGTTCCGCCTCTGGGATAATCTCCGTTACGGATGATGGCATTGGGTGCCATATCTCTCATCCAGTCCCCCATCTCTTTTATCATATCCATATTTATATCTTTAGCTGGGGCTGTAATTAAATACATAGCCCTTGAAGCATCTTTAGGGTTACAACGTGTAGACATTTCACTTATAGCGGCATCCATTGCCTGTACCGCTTTATGAGTCTGGCTGCTTTTATCTCTGAAGCCGCCTTTTGAACCGAATAAACTGAATCGCTCAATCTTGGATTCTCCATATCCGATAACGGTCCATCCGAGCAGTGTTTGTATAATGTCACCGGCATCTAATGTTTTTGCTCCGACATGAGCCGCTTTCTTTTCTTCACCGGCACAAAGCAGATTGTAGAATGGGGCGGCAATCAGGGCGTTAATTTTATCAAGGTTATTTTTAAGGGAGAAATCTTTTCGTACATATCTCTGGTTATCAACCAGAATGACCGCATCAGCTACCGAATATATCGATTTAAGGCAAACCGCAGTATTATAAACAGTCCTCTCTTCATTTTGTTCTTCATGCTCGAAAGGCAATACAACCATGCCATACAGAGGTTTGTCCATATAACGCTCTTTAATATGCTGAGCGATAATCGGTATCGAGCCGGAGCCGGTTCCTCCTGCGGCACTTGCAATTAAAAGAAATCCATCGGTATCGTAAAAACGCTTGGTAGTTCTAAGAGCGTCAACAATTTTGTCTGCATCTTCTCGAGCCACTTCGGCACCGAGTTCATTGATTTTTCCTACGCCGTGACCACCTGTTTTACGTCCGCCGATGAGAATCCTATGCTGGTAATCAGCCTTGATGCTGGTTAATCCGCTTAGATCGGCAGCGTCTGTATTAACAGCAAAAATACCGGGTGTAATTTCTATACCTCTGTTGCTGATTGCCTTTCTGTTTAAGCGAGAAAATTCATCAGCGATACGACTTCCACACTGTCCGAAACCGATGACTACTAATTTCATGTTTCCCCCTCCAATTTGTTCATTCGAATCGTAGGCTATTTTAACCACACTTATTTGATATTGTCAATATTAAAACGATACATAACGATTTAAAAACGAAGAAAATAATTACCAGTCGGATTGCGGCTTATTAGTTGCCATTAGTCCGATAACAATTAACATATTAAAATTTTACCAATGCATGAATTCATCGACTAATTTTTGTATCTCATCACCTTTGCCGTAATATCTTTCGCTTAAATCTTTATCATTAAAACCCATAAGATTTTTTGCGGTGGCGTCGATAACGGCAGTAGGGAATACCCCGTCTTTTTCATAGATATGGCGGTCCAGAAGTAATTTTTCAGCGGACTCCCAGCATGAAGTAGGCAGCTTAGGCAGCTGCTTCTGAATTTCCTCGTATTCACGTGAGAAGATGTTGATATCCACATATAAATTCTTTGCTAGTTCCACTGCATTTTCCATTTCCAATCCATGGCGTGCAGCAACTGTCAGCCCTG
>JAAYAZ010000247.1 GCA_012719115.1 Dehalococcoidales bacterium | reverse complement strand
TTTCGGGAACCGGAACGATTCCGCACTTGTCGCAGTAAATCATCGGAATCGGAGCCCCCCAGTACCTCTGGCGTGAAATCAGCCAGTCGCGCAGTTTATAACTGACAGTTCTCTTTCCCCAGCCTTTCTCTTCTAAAAGCTCGGATACTTTTATAATACCTTCCCGGTTGTGAGTGCCGTCGAAATGCCCGGAATTGACCATTGTGCCGTCTTCGATAAAGGCTTCTTCGAGCTCTTGACCTTTCCATTCGGGCGGCGATATAACAACCTTTATAGGCAGGTTGTATTTTTTAGCAAAAGCAAAGTCTCTCTCGTCGTGTGCCGGAACAGCCATCACAGCGCCGGTGCCGTACCCGGCAAGCACATAATCGGCAATCCAAACCGGCACCTTATCACCGTTCAATCTGTTTGTTACATAAGCTCCGGTAAAGACGCCGTCCTTCTCTTTTTCGGTAGAAAGCCTCTCGATTTCAGTAAAGCGGCGTGTTTTGGCTATATACTCTTCCACTGCGGCTTTTCTGTCGGGGGTGGTGATTTTAGCCACCAGCGGGTTCTCGGGAGCCAGTACCATAAAGGTTACCCCATAGACGGTATCGGCACGGGTGGTAAATACCTTTATTCCCTTTTCAGGTACGCCGGCAATATCCAAACCGAATGAAATCTCGGTGCCGATGCTCTTGCCGACCCAATTATGCTGCATTGTTTTGATGCGCTCCGGCCAGTCCAGTCCTTCGTGCTGCATCAATTCATCGGCGTATTTGGTAATGCGGAAGAACCACTGCTCCAGATCTTTGCGAATTACCGGCTCGTCGCATCTTTCGCAGGTGCCGTTGGCAAGTACCTGTTCATTGGCAAGCACCGTCTGGCATTTAGGGCACCAGTTGACGGGAGCCCTGTTGCGATAAGCCAGTCCGTGTTCGTATAGCTTCAAAAAGAACCACTGTGTCCATTTATAATAATCCGGCTGGCAGGTTATGACTTCCCTGTCCCAATCGTAAATTGCGCCGATGGTCTTTAACTGCTTGCGCATGTTTTCGACATTTTTCATGGTCCACTGGTAGGGATGTATACCGCGCTTGATGGCAGCGTTTTCAGCCGGCAGACCGAAGGCATCGAAACCGACCGGGTGTAGAACATTAAAGCCCTGCATCCTCTTGAAGCGGGCATGCACATCCGACGGCGCCATAGCATACCAGTGACCGATATGCAGATCGCCCGAGGTATAGGGGAACATGGTTAGTGCATACCACTTGGGTCTGTCGCTGTGCTCGCTTACCTTATAGAGATTATCTTCAGCCCATCTCTTTTGCCATTTCTTTTCGATTTCAACCGGATTGTAAGTATTTTCCATATTCAGATTTCCTTTCAGATTAGCTCTCATTGTAGCAACAAGCCCGTTTACTTTGCAATATAAGAACGGGCAGTCGGGTTTCACTATTTGCCACAAGCTGCGTTTAACTGCTATTATGAGAAACTATGTTAAATCCCATTTTTATAATAATCGGCATCAATCTATTTATTTTTATTGCCGCAAACATATCAGATACGCTGGTCTATGACCTCGGCTTATGGGCTCCGCTGGATTACTGTTTGAATGGATATATGGGGCATGGTGGGGCGTGGGGCGTTTTTACCAGTATGTTTACTCACGTGGGTTTTACTCATGTAATATTCAATATGCTGGCACTCTACTTTTTCGGCAGTTATGTATTGAATTTGACCGGATTGAAGCAATTCCTGGCAATTTATCTGGGCGGCGGTTTGCTGGGCAGTATCTTCTATGTCTTATTTGGCACGCTTATCAGCCCGGATATACCCGGTTTGGCTATCGGCGCCTCGGGCGCCATCTTTGCCCTCGGCGGCACTCTGGCAGTGTTGACGCCGCGTGTTAAAGTTTACATAATGTTTATCCCGATTCCGGTTCCTCTCTGGATAGCGGTAATCGGCGGCGGATTGATAATGTCTTTTATGCCGAATGTTGCCTGGGAAGCTCA
>JAAYAZ010000246.1 GCA_012719115.1 Dehalococcoidales bacterium | reverse complement strand
TTAAAGCTTTGAACACCGATGCTGAGCCTGTTTATTCCTGCTGCTTTTATCTTGGAAAGATAGGTTAAATCAATCGTTCCCGGGTTGGTTTCCATAGTTATCTCAGAGCCGTTCTCCGTATTAAAATTATTCTTTATAGTGCTCATAAGTGACGAAATTTGTTCAGATGTAAGCAGGCTGGGAGTGCCACGGCCGAAATAAACCGTATTTATAACAGTATCTTCTGAACGCAAAAAAAGCTCATTTTTAACCGCATCAAGATATGCAGGAATATCGTCTTCCCGTGATTGATAGGATATGAAAGAACAGTATTTACACTTGCGTCGGCAAAACGGCACATGTATGTATATTGCCTTAAGATCTGACATATTCCGACTGCGGCAGATAAGTGCTGCTATTTGATGTTAATCATCTTTACGGCGGCTGGAAATATTCCTCAACCGGTCGTGGTAACTCAATAATTTCTTGCGTAACCTGATGTTTTCGGGCGTTACTTCAACTAGCTCATCGTCGTTTATGAAATCGATCGCCTGTTCCAGACTGAATATGATGGCAGGGGTCAGTTTTACAGAGATATCGGATGTTGACGACCTTATATTGGTCTTTTTCTTTTCCTTGCAGATATTTATAGGTATATCCTGCATGCGTTGATGCATTCCTACAATCATTCCTTCGTAAACCAATGTATTGGGTTCTATAAATGTGTCCCCGCGTTCCTGTGCATTGGCTATACCGAATGCCAGAGCCGTACCGGCTTCCGAAGCTACCAGAACACCGCTGCGGGAGGAAGTAATAGCGCCTTTCCATGGCTCATAACCTAAAACAATGGTATTCATAACACCGTCGCCGCGTGTAGCGGTCAGAAATTGTCCGCGGAATCCTATCAGTCCTTTGGTGGGGATTTTGTATTCAAGCCGTACGTTGCCTTTGCCATCGTTATACATATCGGTAAGTTGTGCCTGGCGGTTGCTCAGCATCTCGGTCAAAATGCCGATGTTGGTTTCCGTGGTATGTATTATCAAAGATTCGACCGGTTCCATAAGCTGTCCTTCTACCACTTTGGTAATGGCTTCAGGTTTCGATATTTCGAACTCATATCCTTCGCGTCTCATTGTCTCAATGAGTATTGAAAGATGCAGCTCTCCTCTGCCTTTTACCAGGAAAGTGTCGGCACTGCGTGTATCCTGCACCCTCAAGCTGAGATTTTTTTCAAGTTCGCGGTACAATCTGGCTCTTAACTGGCGGGTAGTACAGTATTGCCCTTCGCGCCCTGCAAAAGGAGAGGTATTTACGCCAAAAGTCATCTCTATGGTCGGTTCACCGATTTCGATTCTGGGTAGCGCGTCCGGATTTTGTGGGTCAGCTATTGTATCGCCTATGCTTACCTTATCGACACCGGTTATGGCGACAATATCCCCGGCTTCAGCCTTATCCACGTTTAACCGGCTCAGCCCCATATAAGTAAATACCTCGTCAACCTGATATTGATTTGTATCGCCATCTGCGTTCAGGCACACAACATAATCACGCGGAGAAATACTGCCTTTCCAGATTCTGCCGATGGATATTTTCCCCTTATGGCTGTTGTAATCAAGGTTGGTAACCAACATCTGGAAGGTCCCCTCCGCGATTTGGGGCGGCGGTACTATTTCCAGAATACAATCTAAAATGGGGGAAATGTTTTTACCTTCTTCCCCCAATTCAGTCATAGCTATACCGTTTCTACCGCTGGCGTAGAGTATTGGAAAATCAAGCTGGTCAGAAGTGGTAGCCAGTTCTAGGAAGAGGTCCTGGGTCAGTTTGATTACCTCTTCCATACGAGCTTCTTTTTTATCTATTTTATTGATAACAAGTATCGGTTTTAGCCCTTTTAGCATAGCCTGTTGCAAAACAAACTTGGTTTGCGGCATCGGGCCTTCCACGGAATCTACCAGCAGCAGGCAGCCGTCAGCCATGCTGATTACCCTTTCTACTTCTCCGCTGAAGTCAGCATGCCCGGGTGTGTCTATTATATTAATCTTGACACCCTTATAGTTGATGGCAGTATTTTTTGACATAATAGTAATGCCTTTTTCGCGTTCAAGAGCGTTGCTGTCCATCACACAGTCGGCGACATGCTGGTTTTCACGGAAGATTTTGCTTTGTTTTAACAAAGCATCCACAAGCGTGGTTTTGCCATGGTCTACATGGGCGATAATTGCCACATTTCTGATATCGTTACGGTAAATCATATATTTTTGTTAAAGCTGCCTCCGTCGGGTGATAAAATAATTTTATAGCACTTGATTATAAAAAAAAATTATAAATATATACAGTTTTATTATGCGGCTTTAGCGACCGCATTTCTCCGATTATTAAACTTTTTATTTCGCAGTTCCCTTCCTGCAGCCTGCCCTGCTGTTCGAGCGTTGTTTGCGTCAGGTTTTCTCTGATATCGTGGTTTATCGCTTGCAGGTCCGGTTACAGAATAATCGAAACCCTCTATTGTTTTTCTTTCGATTGGTGATTTAAGTATTTTTTCAATATCACGTATCATACCGCTATCTGCTGCGGTAACCAGTGTCCATGCATCACCATTGTTGTTAATGCGCCCTGTTCTGCCGATGCGATGTGTATAGTCATCGGCGCATTCCGGTATATCGTAATTTATAACATGTGTAATGCTCAAAATATCGATGCCTCGAGAGGCGATATCTGTGGCTACCAGTACTTTAACCGAGCCCCTGCGCAGACCGTCTAAAGCGGATTGCCGTCTGAATTGTGACAGATTACCGTGTAGCGAAGCGGCCTTAAAGCCGGCTTTTTTCAACTCTTCGGATACTTTTTCGGCACGATGCTTGGTGCGGGTAAATACAATTACGGTTTCCTTTTGAATACGGTAGAGTATTTCCATCAGTAGCGCTGTCTTAAGATGCTGTTTAACCGGATATAAGGCGTGTGACACCGTTTCTACCGGTGCGGTTTCTCCCACTTGAATATATACCGGTTCTGTAAGAATATCTTCCGTTAATTTGCGGATTTCTTTTGGCATGGTAGCCGAAAAAAGCAGGGTCTGGCGTTTTTGCATGATGCAATCAAGAATGCTTTTTATATTAGGTAAAAATCCCATATCAAGCATTCTGTCTGCCTCGTCGATTACCAGTATCTCGATATGTGTCAAATCGACTGTGCTTCTCCAGATGTGGTCTAAAAGACGTCCGGGGCAGGCGACCACAATCTCGGCTTTGTTGCGAAGGTTGTATACCTGCTGCGATATATTTACACCACCGTAAACGGCTATGCTTCTGATGCCGGCCTTTTTACCCAGTTGGTTTATGGCAGTGCTGGTTTGCTCTGCCAGTTCCCGGGTCGGTGACATTATCAGTGCCCTGACCTGTCCTCTTTTTCCCTGTATCAATTTTTGCAGTATGGGCAAAGCGAAGGCAGCGGTCTTTCCGGTGCCGGTCTGTGCCAGCCCTACGATATCACACCCCTGCATTGCGGCCGGAATTGCCTTTGCCTGAATCGGCGTAGGCTCTTTATATCCGAGCCCATTTACGCCTTCCATAATGCCGGGATGTAAATTAAAATCATTAAAATTCATTAAAACTCCTTAAATAAATGGCAGTTGCACCCGATTTGAGATTTATGTGCAACTGATAATAGACAGACTCCTCCCCTGTAAACACTGGGAAGGAGTTTATTTTAGTATTTGTTATAGACATAGTAGATGGTAATCCGATGGGATCCGGTTAAGCGATGGATTAATACCTTTTACCGCCGTATCCGCCGCCTCGGTTGCTACCGTAACCGCCGCCGCGGTTGCCGCCGAAGCCTCCGCTGCGATTCCCACCGTAGCCTCCGCTGCTTCTGGTGTCTGTTTTCGGGCGGGCTTCATTTACTACTATGGTTCTCTCATTCAACATTTTGCCGTTTAAGCCGGAGATTGCGGCTTCAGCTTCGGTTTTCGATGACATTTCGACAAAGGCGAAACCCTTGGGGCGGCCGCTGTCTCTATCTGTGATTATACTGACCGAATCGACTTCTCCGTATTCTGCAAACTGTTGCTTTAAATCTTCTTCTGTTATATCGTACGATAAATTACCAACGTATAATTTCATTATTTTCTCCTTATTTTTAAATATTTACAATATTTACCTGTTATCTTTTATTTTGTAATAGCACATTCCGCAATAAACAGGCTTGTCCGGATTGGGCTTAAAGGGTACCATAGTTTCCTTTTTACACTCAGCGCATA
>JAAYAZ010000245.1 GCA_012719115.1 Dehalococcoidales bacterium | reverse complement strand
AGATACCTTTGTCTTGTCTCTCCCCTCCCCCCGGATTCTTCAGTCACCCCTTGTGACTTCCAGAATGACAGTGTAGAGGAAAATGTCATTGCGAACATTTCCGAAGGAAATTGAAGCAATCTCTAGCGTTCTAAAAGATATATCCTTTGCCTCTTTATTGATATAGTGATGGATTGCCGCGTCATCCCGAATTTTATGGGGCTCTTCGTAAAGAAAAAAGGGTGTTTACCCCTCACCCCAGCTTCCAATCCACCAATTGGTTTAATATCATCATGCCGTCGTGGGGCATACCGGAAAAAACTTTTTCGCATTGTCCCAGGGGTAAAACGCTTGAAACGCCGCGCGCTAAAATCCTGTCCTTAAACTCTATCCTGCGTTCTTCCGGGAATATACCGACAGTCGATACGCTTTGATGGATATATTTCAGGGCATCTTCAAATTTCGCTACAGGTCTAACCACTACCAGAAATGAAGCGGGGTGGTCGAGGATATCGAATTCTTCTGTAACCATAACACCCGATATAAAGTCGTCGCCTTTATAGTTTAAATACCATTTTGCATCGGCATACCTGCCTCGCTTCATACGTTTGATATTTCCCTGCCCTCCGGGAGAAATAAAGCAGGGGGTTTTATCACCATAATTTTTAAAAGCGTGCTGCAAGCCCCGGGCATATTCGTCTGCCTGTTCAGCTGTACCTTCTACATAGTGCACCAGAGATGAGATGCAGGCCTTCTGGTTATAGGCAATAACATCTGTCAATGCCTTGTCTATGGTCTCTTGCAGAGTCCCCGAAAAGGCTTCTTTGCCGATTAGGCTGATGCCATACCTTGGGTTTAGGGAAATCGTCTTCGTAAACGGGGTTTTGCTTTGTACCGCCGCTATGGTCGTGGGACCTCCCCACACCACAATCCTGTCGAAGGCATCAGGAGCAAACAGTTCGTTTTCAACACTTTCATCGCCCCCCTGCCAGTAAACCAGCGACAGGTTTTTAGTAATCGGGTGGTCGGGCGCCGCATTGTAAGCTGCTATAGCTACAAACGCACCGGGAATAATAGCCCCGTAGGGCAGTTTAATAACTGCTGCCGATTTGGTAAGCACAGCGCGCAGAGCGGAAATTATCGGCACTTCGGGGACATTTCCGGCGGTGATATGAAGCTGGCGTGTCGGCATAGCGCGTATGCAGGTCATCTCATCGTCGATTTTTACCCAGCCGTTTAAGAAATCTCTGCCCGGTTTGCCGTTGTAAGACAGTTCTGCATCAATCATTTGCAGCGCGTTTTTTCTGTTAAGAGTTTCCGTCATCGAGGCAAACCATTTATCGAGCAGGGTATCGGGATACTCCGATGTCTTAGCGTAAAGCCCTGCAATTTGCGAAACGAGTTTTCTGTTTTTACAAAGATATGCAAGGATGGTATCCAGATATTTCAGGATATCATCTACGGATAGCGAGTAGAGAGTGCGTGAAAGCATCTCGAAGTCTTTTTCTATCAGGTCTTCTGCCTCAACCGTCGGCATCAATTGGTAAATATAATCGCCGCTATACTTCATTGTCTTTCGCTCTATAGCGGGTTCTCGGATAACCTGTGCTTTCATTAGCTTTGCATAAGTAGTATCGTTATCCGCAGAGCTAAAAGCCTTTTCGATTAGGTCACGGTCTATATGAGGCGGAACAATCAGCTTTCCTTTAACAAGAAAGGGAACTTTTATAATCCCGTCGTTCAAAGTCAAAACATCATTGCTTCTCATTATTTGCCTCCTTATCTTATCAGGCGGAGAAAGACCCCATAATGCCTCCGCACCCCTTCACCTCAGACCCCGGCAGGCGTCCTATTTCAAGTATAGCCGGACCGCACAAACCGCATTGGCACTGCGAACTTACCATATGCACATAATCGTTGCTGATTAGAAAGCCGGGATGGGAGGTTGCCAGCGCATCCATAAAACCGAAGGCTCCCCATAAATCATCGCCCTCCATCGGGGTCAGGCCTTTATCGAATACCAGTGGTTCGATGGTGGGAGGTATATGAAATCTTCCGTAACTGCAGCGCAGAGTAAGGGCGCTGGTTTCGGTCATCGAGTATCCTTCCAGTACCATTTCCGGTTTTATATTTAATACTTTGCAAATCATATCAACCAGAAGGTCTCGGCTTACGGTTTGGCCTGCAAACGATTTCCAGCCCCCTCCGAGCAGGGCAAAACTCTTTTCTTCTAAATCGAGGTTGCGTTTTCGGGTAATTAAAAATTCGCAAAGCTCCTTGAACTGGTGAGGCGCACCAAAAATGAATACTTTTTTGCCCTTTTTGGTTGAGTTTTCGATATTTTCTATTAGCTTCAAATAGTTTTCTGTGCTTTGCCCGTTCATCTTATCTTTCAATACTTCTATCAGTTTTCTTTCTTCGTCCGTACGTGCACCGCAGCGCAGACAGCGCAGTGCGCTTCCGCTGATTTCGATATCATATAAAAAGTAATGGTCGTTAAAAAGCGGGGCAAATTCCTCTATTAAAGCCTGGTTGCCCATACGCCCGCTCTTGAAGCCGAGGAAAGCGGCATCGTAATCTGGTAACATCTTTTTACCTGCCGCTTTTAATAAGCCGGATGCCGGCATAAACTTGGTAAAGGTCTTAATAATATTGCTATCTGCCCTTGAGTCAGTAATAATCTTTGACAGCAGGGGAGCAAGGTAAGCGATATTGGCGCTGCGGGATAATTCCCAGTCTTCTTTATCTCTTGGCACGAAAGAGAAAGCTCCCGAGGTGCCGGAGCTGTAACTGATTCTGATGCCCTCGACTTCCAGGCAATCTATCCAGCCGTCGATGCTGTTTATACCTGTCGTATCGATATCTGTTTTCTTATGGAAGACCGAGTAAAGCCAGTTGGTCATCTTTTTATAATCACTATCATCCAGCCAGCTTTGACGGTAGCTTTTAAAGATATCTGTAGATAACATCATTTTTTCTTTAATGGTTTGAAAGTCGCTGTTTTTGTGGCAGCCATGTTCTTCGGCAATTTTACGATACAAAGGGATATGGTCAAAGTAATGTTGATGGTTTAATATAACGGCTTTGCGGCGCATTTTTTGCGCTTCTTGCGGGTCGAAGCCCTTGCCCGAAGCCCAGCGATAGCAAGTCTTTATCAGGTTGTTCTGAATATCTGTAATTTTTTCCTGCATAATAGTAACGTCTGAAGTATCCACTGCTTATAATACAGATATAACAGAGGGATGGCAATCTTATCGTTTTGAGAGGGGGATCGGCAATAAAGCCTAATCATTCGCCTTTCTAAGCATTGCCCAGAGTCTGATATCGGCTTTGGGAAGGACATATTCGTCTATAATTTCGAATCCGAAGTGCCGGTACATCAGGCAATTCTTTTCGGAACTGGTTTCGAGGTAACAGGGCATATTTTCGGCATCCAATTTTTCCAGCATCGGGCGCAGCAGTTTACCGGCATATCCCTGTTTCTGATACTGCGGGTCCACTCCCAGTAGTGCCAGATACCAGTGCGGGTAGGGGACCAGCTTTCTGTGTTT
>JAAYAZ010000244.1 GCA_012719115.1 Dehalococcoidales bacterium | reverse complement strand
TTCAGGTTGATATTCCGCACCAGAAAAACAAACGAAAAAGAGTATTTCGACAGCGCCGAAAGCATCACAAAGCGCACGGAAGCTAAAATTACCACCTTTAAATTTTTTGAAGAACGCATCTATATGCCGCTGGCAAACTTCTTTATGAAATTGGCCGCATTTATTTCACAGAAACATAACAAGGACGTGGAAACATTCATTCTTTATGCCTTCGTTACCATCGTCCTGCTGCTGGTAACTGCGGGGTTATGGTTATGAACTGGAATATGATTCTTTACACTGTTTTAAATACAGCATTTGTGCTATTGTTTGCGCCGCTGCTTGTCAGCCTTATAAAGAAGGTAAAAGCGATGTGCCAGGGTCGCCGCGGGACGCCCCTGTTGCAGACTTATTTCCAGCTCTTCAAGCTGTTTAAGAAGGAGATAATATATTCGGACAATTCCTCCTTCATTATGCGCATAAGCCCCTATTTGAATATCGCCTTTTTGCTGGTAGCATCCATTTTCATACCGATTGTATTTATTCCCGCCCAGGAAAGCGGCTTCGGCAATATTATCCTATTCCTGTACCTGATGGTATGCGCCCGCTTCTTTATGGCGCTTTCGGGGTTGGATGCCGGCAGTACCTTCGGCGGTATGGGCAGTTCGCGGGAAATGACGATTGCTTCGATTATCGAACCAACCACACTGATGGCCTGTGCCGCTATCGCTTTTATACTGAAGACCACGAATATACCGGAGATGTTCGGTACAGTGCTGGACGGCTCGATTCTGCAGTACCCGACACTGTTCCTGGTGGCCTCTTCACTGTTTATCATCCTGATAGTGGAGACCGCCAGAGTGCCGGTAGATAACCCGGAGACACACCTCGAACTGACGATGGTTCACGAAGCCATGATACTGGAACAATCCGGGCCGAAGCTGGCGCTGATGGAGTTATCGTACGGCATCAAGCAGTTGATATTGATGGCCCTCCTTATAAACATCCTCTTCCCGTGGGGGATGGCAACTGATGCCACCGCAGCGGGTATTTTGATATCGATAGCATCCTTTATAGTAAAAGCCTTAATACTGGCAGTAGTGATGGGTGTATTTGAGTCATTCTTTGCTAAAATACGCTTCTTCCGCCTGCCGGATTTCTTTATGATAGCCTTTTTCCTGTCGTTCGCTACTATAGTATTTGAGTTACTGTCATGATAGATACAATTATTTTTAACGATATCATTCACGGATTATTTGTTCTGATTCTGGGAACGGCGGCGCTGATTATTACCCAGAGGTCTTTGACCTCGCTGTTTAATATTTATGCCGCCCAATCCCTGATACTGGCGGTTATGGCGATTGTTCTTTTCATAGAATACGGCACTTTAAACCTGCTTTTTATAGCCATATTGACTCTTGCCGTTAAAACGATATTCATCCCGCTGTTTCTGCATAAAGTTTTAAAACGTATTTCAGTAAAAAGAGACCTGCAATTTATGTTCCTTTCTCCGGCAAGTTCGATACTTATTTCCGCTATCCTGATATTTGTCGTTTATTTATTCTTTACAAACATCGCCGGCGACCTGTTCGCTGATCGGCTGATACTGCTGGGCGGGGTTATCGGTATTTCACTGGCACTGATGGGTATGATGGTTATTTTCAACCGTAAAAGGGTAATTACCAAGACTGTGGGATACCTGACGATGGAAAACGGGGTACTTCTATTCAGCCTTTTCATGGCGGAAATGCCTTTCATAATCGAGATTTTAATTGTGCTGGACCTGTTGATGATAATCGTGCTCTCGGCCGTGCTGGCTTTCGGTATCGACTCCGGCATGGAAGAGTTCCATAAGAAATTAAACCGACTGGGTATCTGGATAGAGGATTAGATGATAGACCTGACAATGCTGGCTTATTGTATACCGGGATTATTACTGGTATTGGCGCTGATTTTTAGCGGCCGTAATAAATTTCCGGCCAATGATGCCGTGTTAAATACTTTCAGCATCATCCATGCCTTTTATCTTTTAGGGTTGACCTTTGTAGTCCTATTTGGCGCCAAACTGCCGGTTTATTTTATGGAGGGGCGTTATTTCGCTATCGACAGGCTTTCGCTGTATGAAATATTGATTGCCACCATTGTTTTTTGCTTATCAGCAATCTATGCCAGGGGATATATACGAGATTTGTTGAATATAGGTGAAATAGAACGGACCAATACCAGGCTCTTTTACGGGGCTTTCAACCTGCTGTTTACTGTAATAGTGCTCAGTTTCCTTGCCAATAACGTTGCCCTGTACTGGATATTCCTTGAACTTACCACGTTGCTGTCGGCGCTGCTGATAATAATACTCAAAGCCAGGGAAAATATTACCGCATCCTTAAAATATGTCTTTATCGCATCTTCGGCAATGCTTTTTTCCTTTATAGGTATCATCATACTCTATGC
>JAAYAZ010000243.1 GCA_012719115.1 Dehalococcoidales bacterium | reverse complement strand
GGGCATCATACCGACGGACGAAGCCGGCATCCAAAAAGAAACTGTTGCCGGATTGAAAGACAGGCTTGAAGAAGCAATGGCTCCGTTTACCCGAAAAGGGATTGCATTCAAACAACTGGTAGAGCACAGTCTGCTGACTCCCAGTTGCGGACTGGCAGGAGTACAAGAGGAAGTGGCAATACTTGCGCTGGAATTGCTGACAGGATTGTCACGCGAAATGAGAAAGGTTTACGGATAAAACTGTATGGAATGCAATATAAAAGCAAATATGGGGGTGTGCAACTGCACATACCAGCCCTGCCCGCGAAAAGGCAAATGCTGTGAATGTATCGCATATCACAGGCAATTCGACGAGTTACCCGCCTGCTTTTTCCCTGCTGAGATAGAAAAGACCTACGACCGCTCATACCGGCGCTTTGCCGAATGGGTGTTAAAAGGAAAATGACTTCAGCGTTCGTATCCTTCGACAGGGTCAGGACAAGCGGATACTATTAGAGAAGTTACGAAGAATGTTGAATTCCGGCAAGACGGAATGAAATCCCGACCCAGTCGGGATCGAACCATAACGGCGGTGTTTAACAAGAATATAATAGTTAAGCCGTTAGTAATTATGTTGAGTTCTGTAATTCCAAACGAAATCCCGACCATTCGGAGTCTAACCGTAACGGCGAGCAAATAATTATAAAATGATTATTCATAAATACTTTTTAGTGGTACAATATTACGAAATAGCTTTTAATCCGCAGCTAAAATGAAAGGATTTTTATAAAATAACAGATGAGTAATCTTCCCGAAACAGCGCAGGCACTTCTTAAACCGGAGATATATCCCGAGCCTACAAAAAATGTGCGGCTGGTGCAAACACAGATGTCCTTTGTTTTTATCACCGACCGATACGTCTATAAAACTAAAAAGTCGGTGAATCTCGGCTATGTGGACTATACAACACTTGAAAAGCGCAAGTTTTTCTGCGATAAGGAAGTGGAACTTAACAAGCGGCTTTCTCCGGATACATATATCGGCGTTATTCCGATTACCAAAAAGGACTGCCAATTAACCCTGGGCGGCGACGGAGAAATCGTAGAATACGCCGTCAAGATGAAAATACTTCCATTAGACCGCATGCTGGATGTTTTATTAAAAGAAAACGGCGTCACAGATGATATGATGCCCCGCGTTGCCGCCAAGATAGCTGATTTCCACAGCAAAGCGGAAACCGGCAATGTCATAAATGACTTCGGCAAGGTGGAGCTAATCAACCATAACAACGAAGAAAATCTGAGCCAGATGGCTCCCTATATCGGCAGAACCCTGACCGAGCGGGAATATGAAAAAATCGCTTATTTCGTACGCAGCTTTACCAAAGAGAACGCCGTTCTGCTGGAAAACAGAGTAAAAGAGGGAAAAATCAGGGATTGCCACGGGGACCTGCATACCGCCCATATCTGTTTCCAAGACGGTTTGATTATCTACGACTGCATCGAGTTCAATGACCGCTTCAGATACTGCGATGTCGCCTCTGAAGTGGCATTTTTAGCTATGGATTTGGACCACAACGGCAG
>JAAYAZ010000242.1 GCA_012719115.1 Dehalococcoidales bacterium | reverse complement strand
GTAATATTCAAATTTAACCGCAACCGGGCATTTACCCTTTTTCATACCATTAATTTTCCCCAAAAAAGCGGGTGTTCAAGAACCGATTTGGCTCTGGTTGTGCATGAACTGGTGCACGTTTTTCAGTTTGAGAAAATCGGCTGTGTCTATATTCCGCAGGCGCTGCGGGCGCAGATGAAAGAAGGTTATGATTACGGCGGCTGGCAACAACTGGTAAAGGATTGGTCCAAAGGCAAGCACTTTCGTGACTACAACCGTGAGCAGCAGGGGAAAGTCGCTCAGGATTACTACGATCTCGTTATTTACACCGGTCTGCCTGATGATGCTCCTGTCAGGTTGGCATACCGGCCATTCATTGATGAACTAAGAAACGGGGATTTATAGAGGTATTGCCAATATTATAAAAAAATACCCCCTGTTCGATAAAACAGGGGGTAACATTGTTTTCCGGTCTTAATATATCCTAAATACTATCATATGCTATTTGGTCAATTTGCCGCGTATGCAAACCACCAGCATATTCGGACCGCCGTGGGTGCCCAGTATGGGACCGATTTCCCCCATTAGTATCTTTTCTTTTGGATAGAGGGGAGCAATTCGGTCGGCAAGTGTATCGGCTGCATCTTTGCTGGTATTATACATTATTGATACTTCTTTTACTTCGCCTTCCTTTACTGCTTTCTCAATGAATTCATATTGCTGTTCCATAGCTTTGGAGTAGCTGCGAGCTTTAGCCAGCGGAACAACTTCGCCGTCTTTCATACCTATAAGGGGTTTAATGTTCAGCATTGCTCCCATCAGGCTTTTTGCCTTGCCGATACGTCCGCCTTTTGCCAGATATTTCAAGGTATCAAAAATTACCATAAAATGTATTTCATTAACTGCGTCACTGGCAATCTTAACCACCTCTTCCATATTTTTCCCTGCTTTGGCGGCTCTGGCAGCTTCAAGACATACCATTCCCAGTCCGCTGGTAATCGAGAGCGAATCGATTATTTCGATAGGGCATGAGCCCTGCATTGACTCACGGGCTTGCAACGCCGAAGGAATAGTTCCGCTTAATTTTGACGATAGATGAACGGATACTATACCGTCTGCATCCTTTGCCAATTCTTCGTAAACCTGCTTGAAGTCAAGCGGGGTCGGCTGGGAGGTGGCGGGAAAAACTTCTCCGCTGACCAGTCTTTTGTAAAACTCTTGATCGTAAATATCCACTTTATCTTTAAATACGTCGTTTCCAAATCTGACGTATAACGGAACAACGGTGATGTCGAATTCTTTTAACAGCTCCGGTGGGATATCTGCGCTGCTGTCGGTTACTATTTTTACTGCCATAATGTTTACCTCTCTGTATTTATTTAATGGAAAATATTTTATAATCAGCCATCAGGACTGCCGGTTGTTTACTGCAACAGCAAGCTGTTCGTTACCGGTAATGTTATTTTCAGCCGTCTTTATAAGGGCGCTAAACCCCTGTACTAAAGCAGCAATATCCTCTTCGCTTAAAACTTCGAGCATTTTTACCATTTCGTCGCTTGAATCCTGCCGTATGTCACTTAAAAGCTGTTTCCCCTTTTCGGTAATGGTAAGCCACTGTATACGGCGGTCGCCGGTGTTGTCTATGCGCTTGATAATGTGCTGCGATGACAACCTGTCTACAATGCCGGTTACTACAGGGGGTGAAACGTTAAGCGCGCCTGCAAGGTCTTTAAAGCTGGCTTTTCCTTTATTGTAGATATAGATTAAGCTCTTAAGCTGGGTAATAGTAACATTCAGGGCAAGCCATTTTTCAGTCCGGTATCCCATTATCAGGCGATTGATTTCTTTCTGAAAACTAACCGCTTTCTGGATTAATTCTGTTTTGTTCATAATTTATAAATCGTTTATCAGGTCGTATCGGAAGAATAAATATGGTATAAATAGTTAATGATACGCTAACAGTTTATAGGAAGAGAACTACATTGTCAACAGGAATTATGTTATTATTGCCGTTTTTCTCTTGACCCTTTTCTTAATTTATAGTAGATTTGGATATGTACAACGATTAAAAGACAGGTGAGATGATGAAAAAATATACTATTGCAATGGTAGCTCACGACGCCAAAAAGGAAGATATGGTCGAACTGGTTCAAAGGTATCAGGATAAGCTGTCGAATTTCAATCTGGTAGCTACTAAAACAACAGGGCAGCTTATAAAGGATAGCACCGGGATACCGGTAACTCTGCTGCAGAGCGGTCCTATGGGCGGCGACCAGCAGGTGGGCGCTATGGTGGCGGAGGGAAAACTGGAAGCGGTCATCTTTTTGCGAGACCCGTTGTTTGCGCAGCCTCACGAACCGGATATTTCTGCTCTATTGCGGGTTTGCGATGTTCACGATACACCGCTGGCAACCAATATGTCGACCGCGGAATCAGTTCTGAACCTGCTTTTTGAAAAAGCCGAACTTTAAAGGCAGTTTTTTAATAGCTGTATTAAGGCAATTGCCGGTAATTAAAAAGAGGCGGATTTTCAATCCGCCTCTTTTATGTTTAGCGTTTAATATTCTATTATTGTTTCATCGTTTATTTTATATCAAAAACTATCTGGATGCCTGTGGAAATCTTTACTTCTCCGGTGCTGATGCTGGTAGGCGCTTGCCCGTCGGCTCTTTCTTTATCATAAGCCGGATAATAGTAGATGGGGCCGTAATTGCTGCTGTTATCTACAATATAATTCGGGTCGCCCAGGGTAACACCGGTTAACTCGGCAATCTGAGTTGCTTTGGCTATAGCATTTTCTATCGCTTTGGCGCGAGCCTGCTCGTAGTAAGCCTCGGGGGCATCTACAGTGAAGCTGATGCCGTTTATAACGGTATATTCGCCGCCGGCGTCTACTGCATCGTCAATAAGGCTGCCGGTATGGTCGGTATTCCTGACTTTAACGGTAACCGTATTTGAAACACTATATCCGTATAGGTATCTGTTGCCGTCTTTGTCCCAGTTCCACATGGGGGAAATGTTGTAATTACTGGTTTGGATGTCTTTTTCATCGATATTGTAGCTTTCCAGAACTGCCATAATGGCCGCCATCGATTCTGCCGCCTGTGCCTGTGCTTCTTCCAGCGTGTCCATCTGGACATAAACCCCCAAGTTTAAAACGGCTATATCGGGAACAACGGTCACTTCTCCGCTGCCGTTTACCCATATGCCCACATTTTGCTGGCTGACTATGCCGGTCGATGTTTTATCCGAAGACAGTGCAAAGCCAAAAGCGCCTACGGCTAAAAGTACCAGCGATGCTAAGGTAATTCCTACCACAGATAACAACTTGTTACTCATTTTGATTCCTCCTTTGATTATATAGAGTGTTATTCTGTTTTCTAATATATATAACGCAGGGTTAGGGGTGAGGATAGGGTAAAAGCACAGGAAATTGTAAATAATCCCGGTTTTTGTGCGGGAAAGAGGAATGACATATATGTCTATCGAAAGTAGCAGCAAGTTCGGTCGTTATATAAAAATACGACTATGTGGCAATACGTCGCTTTTACAGATATGAATGACTGTCAATCGAAGTATTCGGTATAACCTTTTCAGCCTCTATCGATGGGCAGTGCAATAAAAAAAGTGCTCCCGGTTCCCGGTTCGCTTTCCGCCCACAGGCTTCCGCCATGTGCCAGTATCATCTGGCTGGCAATTGCCAGACCTAGCCCTGTCCCCCCGTCATTTCTCGAGCGGGCTGTTTTTGCCCTGTAGAATCTGTCGAAGATATGCGGCAAATGCTCAGGCGGGATGCCCTCTCCCGTATCGGATACGGATATCAGGATATGTTCTGCACCGAAGCGCTCACTTTTATCCCTACTTTCAATCGAAATTGAAATCATGCCGTTTGCGGGTGTGTGCCGTATGGCATTGGTAAGCAGGTTGGTAATAGCCTGTTTTATACGTGCCGGGTCGATGAGCAGTTTGGGAAGAGCCTTCATATCATTAAATTGCAGCTTGAGCCCTTTTTCTGCAGCTGATTTTTCGAATTGTGCAACAACTTGCCCGGTCAGTTCCGAAATATCGGAATAGACCTTTTCCAGCTTGAGCTGTCCTGTTTCTGCCAGGGAGATGTCACGCAGGTCTTCAATCAATCGTGTCATCAGGGTAGTCTGTTCCTTAATGGTTTCCAGGTGTTTTATATCAGGATTGAAAACACCATCCATAATGCCGTCAACCGTGCCTCCGATGACTGTCAGAGGGGTCTTTAGTTCATGTGTTATATCAGCCATCAGTTGTTTTCGTGTCTGTTCACTCGCTTCCAATCTGGAAGCCATAGTATTAAAGGTCTCTGTTAATTCGCCTATTTCATCTCCCGAGCTTACTTTGACTCTGTATGTAAGGTCTCCTCCTGTGATATGCCGGGCTCCGCCGGTCAGCGCTTTAATGGGGTTAATCAGATATTGTGTCAACAGAAAACCGAGAATAAGCGCAATTGCAATGCCTGTTATCGCGGAAATCCGGATAGCCCTGTTTACCTGGTCTAAATAATCCTGTTGAGCGGTATCGAGAATCATATTTGAATTATCGGTATATTGGACCCATTGTTGTCCCTGCCCACCCATATGTCCGGCTCCGTGTCCGTTACCCTGGCTGTAAGTGAAGACAAAGGCTTCTCCTACCGAATTGCCGGAAACTATTATCGGCGTTCCGTTAAGCAGTCCTATAGCATCGGAATATTCAGCTAGCCACTCCTGTTCGGTATCTCCTACAATCAATCCGGAATTATCGGCTACCACTATGCGGGAATTAGCAGACCACACCAATTTATCTATAACTTCTCCGATACCGGTCCAGTTTTCTTGAGTATTGTAAAAATCTCCGATACTGTCCGCTATATCCTGTATGCGGGACATATTACTCTGGCTGACATAACGGTTGAACTCGTTGGTAGTGATAAGATTAACCATAATTGCCATTAAGCTGATGCAGACGGCGACCACCAGTAAAATCGTTCCGGTCAGCTTCCAGCCAAGCCTATTCACCCGCCGGCCTCCATTTTGTATCCCACGCCGTAAACAGTGATGATGTATCCGGGTTTTTCCGGCTCGGGTTCTATTTTCTTACGCAGATTCTTGATATGGCTGTCGATGGTGCGTTCATAGCCATCGTAAGCATCTCCCTGGATGCTGTCGAGCAGGTGCATTCGGCTGAATACCCGCCCCGGATGTCTGGCAAGCAGTTGCAAAAGGTCGAATTCGATAGGGGTCAGTTCAATGTTCTGCTCCCCGCGGGTTACCAGCCGCCGCTCAATGTCGATTGTTAAATCTGCGGCATAAATCTTATTCGGAGTATCGCTTAGAGCACCTTCATAACGTCGAAGTACAGCTTTTACGCGTGATACCAGTTCCTTGGCATCGAACGGTTTGGTGACATAATCGTCCGCTCCCAGTTCGAGCCCTACGATTTTATCAGCTGTTTCATCACGGGCAGTCAGCATTATTATGGGAATGCCGGAGTCTTTTCGCAGCATGCGACAAACATCCCATCCGGAAATCTCGGGCAGCATCAGGTCGAGGATTATCAAATCAGGAGAATATTTTTTAACAGCATCCAGCGCTGCCTGTCCGTCATAAGCGGTGATAACGGAAAAATTGTCTCTCTCGAGATAAGCGGTAACGATTTCCGTTATCTTCTTTTCATCATCTACGACCAGAATCTTCTTGCCCATTATGCGGATTTCTCCTGTTTCGCCTGAAAATAATATTACTCACATATTTTAAGTTTAGCAAGTAATAATATTAGAGGCAGATATACATCTGCCTCTAATTGCCATTGTTTTTTGGGATTATCGGGCTTGTTTTCCCCATTGATGCCGGTCGCCGGGGCCGTTCCCGTCACTGCATTCGCCCCAGCTGTTGGATTTTCCGTTTTGGCTTTCGCCCTGATTCCCATTGCCTCCGAAATGCCCGACCTGGGTGGCGTTGACCATTTCACAAGTTCTCTCCAGCATACTCTGAAGCATTAAATCAGCCTCTTCCTGTGTAATCGTTCCATCAGCTACAAGTTCCTGTAAGTTAGCGGTTTTAACAGCCATAATAGCCTCTACCAGTTCATCTTCAGTTACTCCGTAGCCGGCTGCAATCTCCACCATGCTCAATCCGTCCAGTCGCTGGGCTTGCAGTTCGTCCTCAGTTATGCCGAGCAATTCGCAAACGGTAGCGCATACGTCAGCTGAGTAGATACCTCCCATTTGTGGTATACCGGTAACTGCGCATGTGCCGCTTTGTGTTTCGGCTTTAGCACCTGCCCCGCTTGAAAAAGCTGTGGTATCATTTGCCGGTCCGGCAGACAGGGTAGAGCCTCCGACTCCCACGAACAACAAGCCTGCAACCAGCAGTAATCCGATTGCAATTGACAATTTTTTCCTCATTATGTTCCTCCATTATTTATTCTTTATCCGCTTTTCTTCCGGATGATTATTATTATATAAATACAATATGGAGAAATTATGGAGAATAGATGTTTATAATATGTTTTTCTTAAATATTTTAATCGCTGTAAATAATGAAGCAGCAGCGATATAATATGGGAATAATTTGAGCCGGTTTCAGGAGAGTGGATAAATTGGAATGGCAGGAAATACTGGGTCTGGTAGGCGGTTTCTTTACAACTACATCTTTAATTCCACAGGTTGTGCGGTTGTATCGCCTTAAAAGCGCACGTGAAATCAGCCTTACATTCAATATCTTTCTAGGGGTGGGCGTTTCGTTCTGGATGGCATACGGAATCGCTCTGAGTTTGCCGGCGGTAATTATATGGAATGCGATATCAATTGTACTGGTGGGCAGTTTATTGTTTGCCAAGTTTAAATATAACAAACAATAACTTCGATTTTTGTACAGGTCCGGTTTATATCCGGTTGCTTTATGAGCTTATTGACAGTCGGCAGATATCGGACTAAAATTGTCCATTATGGACGGTAAAGTATTTTTAATTAAATCCGACACCGATTATGCCATGCGTATGCTGGTTAGCCTGGCACTGAGAGAAGGTAATTCCCCGGTCACGGCAGCAGATTTGACAGAAGGGCAGAATATTCCGGTGGATTTTGCCTATAAAATACTGCAGAAACTGCGCAGGGCAAAAATAATTAAGAGTTTTAAGGGCGTTAACGGGGGTTTTTCACTGGCAAAGAAGCCTTGTGATATAAGTCTGTTGGATGTGGTTGATGCTGTTCAGGGGCGCATCGTAATCCGCCCCTGTTTGCTTGATGATGATAACTGTGTCACGGCAAAGCCCTGTCCGGTATCCTATAAATTGCAGAAGCTGCAAAAGACCCTCGATAACGAAATGCATAACATCACACTGGCTAATATAATTCAGGTAAAAAAGGGCGCTCTGTAAACTGCCTTAATAAAAACAGAAGATTGATTCAAGGTCATCTCTATGAAATCACTGGAAATAAAAAGATATCAAAAATCCATAACCAATTATTTCCTTGATATTATACTGGCACTGTCTATTATTTCCGTACTGGCTTCCAGTTATATCCTGTGGTTTGTTATTCCGCGGGGTTATGGCGTTCATTTTGATATGTGCGGTAATGAGGGGATGGGTTTTGGCGGTAACTATTTTACGGCATTGGGTATACCCAGATATTTATGGATTGAGATACACAACTGGGCATCGGTAATTTTACTGGGGTTGGTTCTTCTGCACCTTCTCCTGCATTGGAGCTGGTTAGGGGAGATGTTTAAAAGAGTTAATAGTCAATTTGGCGGAACTGTCAGAAAAGCAGGGGAACAGCTTATAGCTTCTATTACGCTCTTTATTTTGTTTATGGTGGATTGTTTCAGCGGTTTTGTGCTGTGGCTTATGCTGCCGCGCGGCGCTCTTGATTATTTTTATATGCTGCAAGGGGGCGGTCGCACCTTCTGGGGGTTGCAAAGAAACGTGTGGCTCGATATACATGTCTGGGTTTCGGTATCGATTGCGGCTATCGTTATTATCCATATTATTCTTAACTGGAGATGGGTAGTCGAATTATCAAAAAGAATAATAGAATGGTTTAGGGGATTATTTATCAACAGAAACAAAAAGGAGTCGGTACAATGAATAGTGAATGTCAGTCAAGAAGCTATCTCCCGAAAGCGGCTTTGTGGCTCGGTATAATCGGAGCTGTGTCGCTTTTATTTTTTAATCTTATTTTTCAGGAAGACTGGACTCAGAGGTATGTCTGGTTATGGTTTATGGTTCCACTTCCGGTTGTTTTTTTAATTGTTGCCAAAAAGTTTCGTTTTAGCGGTGGGTTGCTGATGGTGTTACTGGCGATAGCTATAACAGTTATCGATATACTAATTTCCCCCGGACATCCGGGGCAGGTTGCCGGGAAGGGGGTCGTTTATACTATTATTTTTGTTTCGCTGCCTCTGCTATTATCCGGTTTGCTTTATATTATCTACCGGTTTAGAGTTATCAGCTCTCAAAAAGCGGAATAAATAGGCAATTTGATGCTATAACGTATTGACTGGATAAAATGTCGGCTATAGAATTAATTATAGACCAGGGGAGATATCACACATTTCTTGTGCTGTTTTCGAATAAACAGTTTGAGGTCATAATTGAAAGGTTAGACAGATAATGAGTATAAAAATAATAACAGACAGCACTTCCGACATCAGCAGTGAACTGGCAGAGTCTTTGGGTATTACCGTTGTTCCTGTGTATGTCCGCTTCGGAGATAAGGTTTACCGTGACGGGATAGACCTGACAAACGAGCAATTCTACCGTATGCTGGAAAGCTCTCCGGTGCATCCGGCAACTTCACAGCCTGCTCCGGAGGACTTTGCAAAGGTATTCGGACAATATGCAAATAAAGCCGACGGCATAATCTCCATCCATATTTCTTCAAGGATTAGCGGTACATATAACTCGGCTCTTCTGGCTAAAAATAAAATTAACGGTAACTTACCGATCGAGGTGATCGATTCAAAGTTCAATTCAGGCGGTTTAGCCCTGATAGTTATGGAGGCTGCCAGGATGGCGAAAGCCGGTCTCGGAATGAATGAAATTACAGAAAAAATTAAAGAAACCATTGAACACATTAAAATGTTCGGTATGTTCGATACCGTTAAGTATCTTACGTTCAGCGGACGCGTAAAAAGGATGGTTTTATCTGCCGCTTCCATATTAAATATCAGGCTTCTTTTAACGTTCAATAACGGAGATATCGCGCGTGCCGGAATGGCGTGTACTTTTGATAAAGGGATGGGAAAAATTGTACACTTTGTGAAAAACAACAGCGGCATAAAAGAGTTATTGATTGTTCATAGTGAGGTCCCCGATAAGGCAAACCAGTTAAAGGAACAGATTTCAGAGTTTGTCGACAGCGGTAAAGTTATGATATTGAAACTGGGGGCAGGGCTGGGGGTTCATGGAGGCCCCGGGGTACTGCTGGTAGCCATACGGCAGTAACAGCAACAGCCCGGAGCCAATCCGCTGTATGTTTTAAGCTATTCGATTAGCTTAATGCCCTTTTCAGTAATATTATATTTATCTTCTACCAGTTCAACCAGTTCGGCTTCCACCATATCACGCAGTCCGCTTCTTACTCGAAACAACGCTACACCGGTTACTTCCGCTACTTTTTCCGCAGAACATAATCCGTTATCTCTCAGTGCCTGCAAAACTTTTTTACCGGTTTCAGTCGGTTTCCCCTCCGGATTAATACAAGGCATAATACCCCTCCTTTAAATCTTCTCTATAGCTGCTTCTTGCAAAGGTACCAATCGACACATTCGTAGTCGGGTTGTTTGACCCTTTCCTCTGCCCCTTCCTGGGTATTGGGCGCCGGTACGATTACCTTGTCACCCGGGTTCCAGTTGGCGGGGGTGGCTACTCCGTTGGCGTCGGTCATCTGTAAGGCATCCACAATTCTGAGGATTTCCTGCATATTCCTGCCGGTGCTTAACGGATAATATAGAATAGTTCTGATTACCTGTTTGTCATCGATTATAAAGACACATCTGACGGTTTCGGTCTTGCTCTGTCCGGGGTGCACCATTCCATAAGCCAGAGATACCTCTTTACTGAGGTCTGCAATAATCGGGAACGGAATCTTAACTCCGGTCTTTTCCTCGACATTTCTTGCCCATGCGATATGAGATGATAAACTATCTACACTGAGCCCCAAAAGCTCCACTCCGCGTTTCTGCAAATCGGGAAAGATTTCGGCAAAGGCGATGAATTCGGTAGTGCATACCGGCGTAAAGTCCGCCGGGTGCGAAAACAGAATTATCCAGCTTCCCTTGAAATCATCAAGTTTGAGATTGCCGTGGGTAGTTACCGCATCAAAGTCGGGCGCCTTATCACCTAACCTCGGTAAACTTACTTGTGTAGCCTGATTTTCTTCCATTTTCTCCTCCTAAAATAATATTTAATTCTACATATCAGTTTACATCCTGCAACAAGGCAATTCAACAACTTTTGTCACATCTTTTTGCGATAGATGGAATATTGTCGGCTTATTTTACAGGCGTATCGGAGCAAATCACCTTTGATTCCACTTTTCCTAATTGGACGAATAGTCATTGTTTTTATATAAAGGAGTAATTTTGAGAAAACACAATAATATTTCTTTTCGTAATCGCGTGAAAAACTTAACATAATTGTCATTTCTCCCTTTGTAAAGTGAGATTGAGAGGGATTTTGAAGAGGATGAAAAGCCAATCTGTGTAAATATGATGATTGGGATAGATTTCTTAGTAGTCTGTCTTTGTCTTTTCGAACGGCATTTAGACTCTTCGTTTTACTCAGAGTGACATTTCTACTAGGTGTCATCCCGAAGTCACAAGGGGTGACTGAAGGATCCGGGGGGAGTGGAGAAATCCCGCCAAATCGTAACCTCGGCATCTCCAATAGCAGATATAGTAACAATAAATCCGTTCGTACTGAGCTTGTCGAAGTAAGTTCCTATTTTTAAAAGTTATTGGCTTTATTCGAAATGACTCAATCATCATGACAATTAGTTTACCGGTATTGCGAAGCCCGCCTGCCGGGACTTCGCCTTCTCTCCATAAAGGGGACTTGTGCCTTCAGGAATGGGCTCTAAGTGGAGGTTAGTCGGGGTGATTGGCTACTTCCTGCCAATACACGATATAATAAGGCTATGGAAACACAATCTTTACTTAAAGTATTAACTCAGGCAGGTATCGGCTCGCGCCGCAAGATGTCGGAAGCTATCAAATCGGGCAGGGTAACCGTAAACGGCGAAGCTGTCACCGGTTTCAACTATCAGGTCGATGTTAAAAAGGATAAAATCAACATCGACGGCAAGCCGGTAATCGCACAATCTCAAAAGTTAATTTACATAATGATGAATAAACCACCTGATACTGTCAGCACGGCAAGCGATGAATTCGGCAGACAAACGGTT